>NZ_JBNDHX010000096.1:0-14441 GCF_056755275.1 Leifsonia sp. HAY1-4F | reverse complement strand
CGGGTGCCAGCGCATCCTGCAGGCGGTCTCCGATCCGTTCCTCGGCTACCTGACCGTGGAGGGGCACAGCTTCTACATGCGGATCTTCCGCAACCGGAACGCGTCGTTCGAGATCGCGGACATGAACGCCACCCAGTTCAGCGAGTACGCGCAGTCGTGCGCCACCGTGCTCGGACGGGCGCACGCGCGCTCGCCGAAGGCGCAGTTCGTCGCGGGATACGTCGGCACGGGAGGCGCCTTCGTGCGCGCAGCGGCCGAGTGGGCGCACGCCTACGCCGCCCAGGCGGAGGAGGACTACGCGACCTTCGTCGAGGCCGCCCGAGCGGGCCACTTCGAGTAGCGGGCCCGCCCTGCCGCCGGCACATTCGTGACGAATGTCGCGCTCAGCCGCCTCGGCCGGCACATTCGTGACGAATCTCGGCGGGGAACGTACCATGAAGGCGTGTCGCGATGTCCCAGTTTGCAAAAGAGGACTATTTAGTCCAGATTAGAAGCGACGAGAGTGGCGATCGACGCGGAGGAGGCGCCCATGAAGGCGATAGTGGTGACCGATCAGGCCGAGGGACCGGCCGGTATGCGGTTGACGGACCGCCCGGATCCGCGCCCGGCGATCAACGATGTCGTCGTCCAGGTGCGCGCGGCCGGATACGTTCCGACCGAGGTGGGCTGGCCGTCCACCTGGAGCGATCGCGCCGGACGGGACCGGGCGCCATCCATCCTCGGCCATGAGCTGGCCGGCGTCGTCACGGCACTGGGCTACGGCACGACGGGACTGTCGATCGGCCAGCGGGTGTTCGGGATCTCGGACTGGCACCGCGACGGGACGCTCGCGGAGTACGTGGCCGTCGAGTCGCGCAACCTCGCGCCGCTTCCGGGCGACGTGGAGTACACGGTCGGCGCCAGCCTGCCGATCGCCGGACTCACCGCCTGGCAGGGCCTCTTCCAGCACGGCCGCCTCCAGTCGGGCCAGACGGTCCTCGCCCACGGCGCGGCCGGCGCCGTCGGCACGATGGTGACCCAGTTCGCCCGCGAAGCCGGCGCCTACGTCATCGGCACCGGACGCTCCGCCGACCGGCAGAAGGCGCTCGACTACGGCGCAAACGAGTTCGTCGATCTCGAGAACGACCGGCTCGAAGACGTGGGAGGCGTCGACCTGGTGTTCGACGTCATCGGGGGCAGCATCCAGGAGCAGTCGGTCGGCCTCATCCGTCCCGGCGGAACCTTGGTGACGGTCACGGGACTGGGCGAGCGGCGACCCGACGAGGGCCTTTCGGTCGACTTCGTCGTCGAGTCAGTTCCCTCACAACTCATCGAGATCGTCCAGCGCATCCGGGATGGTCGACTCCGCACGAACATCGGCGAAATCGCGGCTCTCGACAACGCCGTCGAGGCGCTCAACCCGACCGAGCGGCGTCAGGGAAAGACCATCATCACCATGGGCTCCTGAAGAGACCGCAACCCGCACGACCAGGACGAGGACAGACCATGACCGAGCAATCCGGCACCAGCGGCGATTTCGAGTACCCCGACGAAGCCGGGTACCCCGACGGCGTCGGCACCCTCACCCAGGACCAAGTCGTCCTCATCGACGAAGTGACCGCCGACGACCACTCACCCACGATCAACTTCTACGTCGAGGACGATGCCACGACCTCCACGTACGAGGCCATCGCCGGGGACACGGTGATCGGAGGCCTGACGTACAACGTCGTCAGCGAGAACCGACGCGTCCTCGTCGCGGCGGCCGTCTTCCCCGAGTACCGCGGTCAGGGTGTCGCCACCGAACTGATCCGGCGCGTGCTCGACGATGTCCGAACTCGCGGCATCACCGTCACCATCCTGTGCCCGATCGTCTGGACCTTCATCGACCGCCATCCCGAATACGCCGACCTCGTCGACCCGGCCGTGCCCGGCCTGCGGAAGGCTCGACCGGAGCACGAGGCGAGCGACGGCCGATAGCGGGACGCGGACAGGCAGAGCGGGGAAGTTGATGGGCATCAGACTCGACAACGTCGGGATCGCGGTCCGAGACATCGAGGCGGCGATCGCGTTCTTCACCGACCTGGGCCTCACCGTGGTGGGGCGGGACACGGTCAGCGGCGAGTGGGCGGACACGGCCGTCGGATTAGACGGCAACCACGCGAAGATCGCCGTGCTGCAGACACCGAACGGTCACGGCCGGCTCGAGTTCTTCGAATACCTCCACCCGGACGCCATCGAGACCGAGCCCACGCGTCCCAACGAGATCGGGATGCACCGGGTCGCCTTCGCCGTCGACGACATCGACGAGGCCTTGGCCATCGCCGCGCGCCACGGCTGCCACCCCCTGCGGGGCGTTGCCACCTACGAGGACAGCTACAAGCTCACGTACCTGCGCGGGCCGAGCGGGATCCTGGTGATGTTTGCCCAGGAACTCGCGCCCGCAGCCTCCTGATCGGCGGATCGGCGGATCGGCGGATCGGCGACTCAAGCACCCGCCCGTCACGAGGCTCCCGAACGCGCCGCCGGTCACGAAGCCGGGATGTTCGCCTCCACCCAGGCCCAGCTGGCCTGTGCGGAGGCGAACGGCTCCATGCTGGCGCGGTCGACCTCGATGATCACCCAGCCTCCGAAATCCGCGGGCAGGGCGGACAGTGTCCCGGCCAGGTCGAGGTCGCCGAGTCCGGGCTCCAGGAAGAGGCCGCGGTCGGTGGCGACGTTGTACGGGGTGGGCTCCCGCCGGCTCGCGTCCGAGATCTCGAGGTCGAGGTCTTTGAGATGGATGTCGATGAGCCGATCGGCGTGCCGCCGCAGCATGGTCGCCGGGTCGATTCCCGCCCAGGCGAGATGCCCGATGTCGAAGGAGGCGCCGAGCAACTCGGCCGGGATCGCGGCGAGGGTCTGCTCGATCTCGTCCTCCGTCTCGATCCAGGTGCCGACGTGGTTGTGCAGCCCCGCGCGCACACCCTCTGCGCGGAGCACCTCTGCGGCCTCGCCGAGGAACTCGATCTGCTCGTCGAGACGGTCCTGCCGGAAGCCCGCGCCGACGGCGACCGCGTCGCGCGTGCGCACGAATCCGGGTTCCCAGCTGACCTCAGGGGCGAGGAACACGGTCGACAGCCCGGACCAGTTGCTCTCCTCGGCCTTGCGGCGAATGCCGTCGAACCAGTGCACGCGCTCCCCTGTCCCGGGCGGCAGGAGCACGGAGTGGTCGCTCGGAATCGGGATGGAGGCGTACCCGGGTGCGAGGGCGAGGCCGGATGCCTCGATCATCCGCGCGAAGTCCTGGAGCGTCTGGGTGGCGAGGACCTCCATCATGACCGCGCCGAAACCGGCGTCGCGGATCTGGTCGAGGACACCCGGGTAGTCGGCCCGGAAGGCCGGGTCGGCGTAACGCCAGAGGTCCTCGCTCTCGGGGTCGTCCGGGTCGGCCTTGACGTTGATCCATTGGATGGCGTTGAGCGCGATGCGGTCGCGGTGCACGGGGATCGTCATGAGTTCTCCTGTCCTTCGGGGTTGGATGCGCCACGATCGGCGAGCGAGTGCGCCAGGCGCATGGTGTTCTCCGTTCGGGTTCGCCGGTCAGGCGTGGTCCAGGACCCGCGCGGCAGCACGGGCGGCCCGGACGGCGGTGATGGTGCCGGTCAGCGTCGCGTTCGCGACGACCGCCGTCGGCACGACTCCGTTGCCCGCCAGGAAGAGGTTGTCGAAGCCCCAGACGCGCCCATCCGGGTCGCAGACGGTGCTGCCGTCGTCGGCGAGGCCCGCGCGGACGGTGCCGGTCTGGTGCAGGGACGAGCCCGGGGGAAGCAGGGCCGACTCCGTCAGCGGGTCGAACGCTCCGAACAGCTCCGAGATCGCGATCATCTCGGCGCGCGCCTGGTCGATGAGGGCCAGGTCGGACGCCGAGTAGCCGAATTCGATCTCGAACCGCGGCATCCCGGTCAGATCCGACTCGCCATCGATGAAGTGGATGCGGTTCTCGGGTCTCGACTGCACGGGCGTATAGAGGGAGACCCCGACGGCGTGTGCGAGCGGCGCTCCCGCGTCGTCGAGGTACGTCGAGTCCATGATCTGGCCGTGGAAAGGCTGAGCCGGGCCGTTCTGCGGCAGCCAGAGCGAGTCGGTCGCGAATTCGCCGTCGGCGGCCAGCGGTAGCCCGTCGAGCCGGAGGCCGAACCGTTCGAGCTCCATGAGTACGCGACCGGTGACGAAGGCGTGCTCGTTGAGGTGACGGCCGAGCGCATCCGGGCGGATGCCGGAGGCGAAGAGCAGCTGCGGCGTGCGGAAGGTGTCTGCGCAGACGATGGTCGTCGCCGCCTCGATCACGCGGCGCTCGCCGCTGGCGACGTCCAGCACGACCGCGCCGCGAACGCGACCGCCGTCGTGGTCGAGGCCGACGGCGAGAGTGCCGGGCAGCAGGGTGAACGATTCGTCGCCGCCCGTGGCGATGGGCGGGAAGATCCGGCTCGGGCCCGTGCGAAGCAGGGTCCCATCCGGAGCGGGGGTGACCGCCATCGGCATCGGCTGGGCCATCCGTTCGCTCGGCCCGGTGCCGCGATACCGCTCGTTCAGCGCGTCGAGCACGATGCGCCCGGGAGCGGTCGGGCCGATCGGCGCTGGGCGGACCTGGAGCACGCGGCGGGCGGTCTGCAGGTCGGCGTGCCAGCGCCCGGGATCCCCGAAGTCGAAGACCTCGGCGCCGGCCGGCCAGGGTGTGGCCGCGGTCCAGTGCGCCCCCATTCCGCCGACATTCCAGGCCGCGCCGGCCATCGGCATCGCGCCGGCGTCGTCGCCCAGCCCGGAGAAGAGGTGCATCCCCGCCTCCAGCCCGTCCACCCCGCCGGCCCGGCTCGGCTCCGGTGCCGTCCCCGCGTAGAAGCCCTGGATGCCGCTGGAGACGCGTTCGTTGTACTGGGACCAGAGTTCCGGCTCCTCGACATCGTGCAGGTGCAGGCCGGGGGTGGCGCCGATCGCCGGGCCGCCGTCGATCATGACGATCCGCATCCCGGGAGCCGACTCGCGGATGAGCCGGGCGGTGGCCGCGCCCATGATGCCGCTTCCGACGATGAGGACGTCGGCGATCGGCGGGGATGAAGTCACAGGGGTTCCTTGTCGTGGGTTCAGGCGACGGCCGGGCCGTAGAGGTCGGCGTCGATCCGGTCGAGAGCGTGGCGGACGGCACCCCGTATCGCGGCGTCGGCCCCGACGGTGCTCGGGGCGAGCTCGACGTCGGGAGCTCCGAGTTCGCGCAGCCGGGCGTGCACCAGCGGGATGAGGAGCTCGGCTCCGGCCTCCAGGCCACCGCCGAGGATGACGAGTTCGGGTGCGATCGTCCACGCGATGACGTCGATGATCTCAGCGACCTCTGCGGCGAGCCCGGCGGCGTCGCTGCGCGCTTCTCCGGCTCCTGCGAGCGCGGCCCGGACGGCGGCCATCCCGCGCTCCCGCTCCGACGCCAGGGGGGAGGTGAGGAGGCCGATCGCCCGGTCCTGATTGCGTTCGAGCCCGAGCACGCGTGACTCGATGAGCTCTCCGGCGGCGCCGCCGGCCCCGCGGTGGAGCTCGCCGCCGACGATGAAGCCGGCGCCTGTGCGATGCCCGTGCATGAGCCAGGCGATGTGGCGGCGTCCGACGGCAGCGCCTTCGCGGAACTCGGCGAGCGCGGCGAGGTTCGCATCGTTGTCCGCCGCCCAGGGGATGCCGAACTCGGCCGAGAGGGCATCGGCGAGTGGAAAGCCGGTCCAGTTCGGCGCGTGCACCAGTCGCCGCACCGTGCCGGTGTCGGGGTCGATCACACCACCGGCGGCCACTCCACCGGCACTCAGCCGATCGACGGGGAGTCCGGCGTCAACGGCGGCGGCTCGCACAGCGGCCGCGGCGTGGCTGACCGCACGCTCCGGGGAGAAGTAGTCGTCACCGAGGGCGCGCTGGGCGCGGCCGAGGATGCGCCCGCGCAGGTCGGCGACGACGCCGTGCGCGTAGTGGGTGTCGATCCGGACGCCCGCGACGAGCCGGCGTTCCGCTGCGAAGCGGAACCGTCGCGCGGGTCTCCCCGCGCCGCCGCCGCTCTGGGCGACGGCTTCCTCCGCCCATCGGACGGCGAGAAGGTCCGCGAGGATGATCTCCACGGTTCGGCGGCTCAGCGTGGTGGACGTGGCAAGCGACTGCAGTGTCACCTCCTCGTCCTGCGCCGCGAGCGCGCGGAGCACGACCGCGGTGTTCACCCGTCGGACGGCGGTCTGGTCCAGGCCCGGCACTCTAGAGCTCCCCTCGTGGATGGCGGACGTTCATGGTCGATCCGCCAGGTGCAGGCACGGGTCGAATGAACCGTAGCCGACGACCGATTCCCCGTCCGCCGAGTAGACGCGGGTCGCGTCGTTCGCGGCTCCGCGGGCACGCGGCCAGGCGGGCTCGGTGCCGCGGACGAAGGCGAGGACATCGCCGTGCATCGCGGACTGCAGGGAGGGAGGTGGTGCGGAACCGAGCGCGGCGGTCACGCCGTCGGCGCCGAGGTTCCCGAACAGGAACGGGACGTCGATGCAATGCGTAGCCGCACCGGTCACCGGCGACGGCCAGTCGAAACTGTAGAGCCAGGTGCCGCCCGGTCCGCCGGCACGCGCCGCGGCGGTACGCACGCAGGTCGCACGGAAGAGGATGTCGGTCGCCCGCGTTCCAGCCGCCTTCGCCGCGACCGCCTCCGGGGAGGACGGATCCGGCCGGCCGGGATCCTCGGGGGTGGGCCCGCCGTCGAATTCGTCGGCGGTCGCCCCGGCCAGAAGGGGAACTCCGGTGCCCCGGTGTCGCAGCGCCAGCGGGATGGGCTCGGGCAGGACGTCGTCGCCGTGGACGGGTCCGAAGGCGAGGGCGGCGGAGGAGGTCTCCGCATCCCTCAGTCGCAGAATCGCTCGCATGGTTTCTCCGTCGTCGCGGGGACCGAATCCCTCAGCGGTCGGCTCGACGCCGAGTTCGCGGGCGATGGCGGCCGTAGCGGAACGTGCCCCCGCGCGATCGAAGCTCGCATCGATCCCGGACACGCTCACGGCGGCATGGAACAGGCCCTCCGCGGCTCGGGACGAGAGAAGAGCGAGCACCGCGCCGCCTCCGGCCGATTGGCCAGCGATCGTGACCCGACGCGGATCTCCACCGAATGCCTCCGCGTTCTCGCGCACCCACCGCAGCGCGGCGATCAGGTCGAGCAGACCCCGATTGTCCGGACAGCCGGGGATGACGCCGAAGCCGTCGAGGCCGAGCCGGTAAGAGGGAACGACGACGATGACGCCCTCCCGCGCGAACGCGCTGCCGTCGTACCAGGGGCTGGCAGGGGACCCGGCGATGTAGCCGCCGCCGTGGATCCAGAACAGGATGGGCGCGTCGGCGCACTCCTCCGGGGCGAAGATGTCCAGGTTGAGGGTGTCGTCGCCGGGAATGCTGGGCTCGGGGATCGTGGTCGCTGCGAAGAGCGGTACCCGCTGCGGTGTGGCGCCGTGACGGATGGCCTCGAACGGAGCGGTGAACGCCCCTCGAGCCTGCGGCGCGGCGAAGCGCAACGGACCCACCGGAGCCTCGGCGTAGGGCACACCGAGGAACCGGCGGACGCGCCCATCCACCCCGCCGGAGATGGGGCCGGCGGGCGCATCGACGACGAGACCGGCGCTCACTTGAGCCCCACGGCCGCGATGCCCTGGACGAAGTAGCGCTGCAGCAGGAGGAACAGGGCGAGGACCGGAAGCATCACGACCACCGCTCCCGCCAGCACGAGACCGTAGTCCGTGACGTTCTGCGCCGCCTGCTGCGTCGCTGCCAGGCCGACCGGCAGCGTGTAGGTCGACGTCTGCTGGGCGACGATGAGCGGCCAGATGAAGTTGTTCCAGGAGGCCAGGAACGCCATGATCGTCGCCGTCGCAAGCGCCGGGCCGGCGAGCGGCAGGAAGATCGTGGCGAAGAGCCGGAACTCCCCCGCGCCGTCGATCCGCGCCGCTTCGAGCAGTTCGTCGGGGATGCTGCCGGCGTACTGGCGGACGATGAAGACGGAGATCGGGAGGACAGCGCTGGGCAGCGCGATTCCCGTGAGGGTGTCGATGAGGCCGAGGTTGACGGTGACCATGAATTGCGCCACGAAGGTCGCCGAGAACGGCATCATGAGGGCGATCAGCACGGCGCCGAAGGCGAGCCGCTTGCCGCGGAACTCCAGTTTCGCCAGCGCGTAGCCCGCCAGAGCGCCGCCGATGACGTTGCCGGCGACCGTGATCGCCGCGACGACGAGGCTGTTCGCCAGGTAGCCACCGAATCCGGCGGTCGAGAACAGCTTGCCGTAGTTCTCGAACGTCACGACGGAGGGCAGCCACGCTCCGGGATCGGACCGGAAGTCGGTCATGCTGCGCAGGGAGCCGGAGACCACCCAGATGAACGGGAGGATCGTGAGAAGTGCAGCCAGCACGAGTGCCAGGTACAAGAAGGCTGTCGGGATTCGGCGGGTCGTCATGAGCGCGGCCTCAGAACACGGAACTGCACGATGCTGAACACCGCTACCAGGAGCAGGAGGAGATAGGAGGCAGCGGAGGACACGCCGAAGTTGCCGAAGCCGAACTGGTGATAGGTGAAGAGCGCGAGCGACTGGGTCGAACCGAGCGGCCCACCATCGGTCAGCAGATAGGGCTCGTCGAACACCTGGAGGTAGAAGACCGACAGCAGCACGGAGACGAGCAGCGTCGTCGGCATGAGCAGCGGAAGGGTGATCGACCAGAGCCGGCGGAAGCGGCCGGCGCCGTCGATCGCTGCCGCTTCCTGCACATCCTCGGGCACGGCCTGAAGACCCGCGAGGAACAGCAGCATCGCGGTTCCGAAGTTGCGCCAGATCCCGAGCAGGATCACGACGGGCATCGCGAGGTGGACGTCGCCCAGCCAGTTCGGGCCGGCGAAGCCGATACTCGCGAGCACCTTGTTCACGGTGCCGTCCTGGTTGAACGCGTACTGCCAGATGAGCGCGACCGACACGATGTTCGTGACGACGGGTGCGTAGAACAGCCCGCGGAAGACCGTGCGAAAGCGACGGATGCCGGAGTCGAGCGCCAGCGCCAGCGCGAACCCGATGGCCATGGTCACCGGCACGCCGACGACGACGAAGATCAGGGTGTTCAGTGCCGAGCGCAGGAACGCCGGATCGCTGAGGAGGGCCAGATAGTTCTGGATGCCGACGAAGTCGACGTTGAACGGAGTGCGCAGATCGGTGCTGCGCATGTCGGTGAAGCTCGTAGCGAGCGAGATGACGATCGGAAGCGCAGTGAAGAGCAGGAAGACGACCCCGAACGGCGCCATGAACGCCCACGCGATCAGCGAGCTGCTCCGCGCTCGGCGGATGGGCGACGCCCCCCGCGGACGCGCAGTGCGCGCCCGCGGGGTGACTGAGGCGGTCAGGACCATGTCAGTTCCCGGTACCGATCGTGTCGGCCTGCGACTGGAGGTTCTTAGCGGCCTGAGCGGCAGTCTCCGTGCCGCGTGCCACAGCCTCCAACTCCTTTCCGATGGCCGTCGAGACCTGGCCCCACGTCGACACCTGCGGCATGGGCTCGATGTTCTTCAGCTGAGTGAAGAACGCGTCGTAGAGCGGGTTGCTCGTGATGGAGGAATCCTTCCACGCCGCCTGGACCGCCGGCATGCTGCCGTAGGCCTTGAACTGCGCAACCTGCGTCGACTCCGCGGCCATCTCGCGGATGACCTTCCATGCCGATGCGATGTTCTTGGAGTCCTTGCTCACGGCCCAGCTGCCGCCTCCCAGTTCGCCCGAGCTGTTCTTCGGTCCCTTCGGGAGCACCGCCGTGGCGACGTGCTCCGCGGTCCAGCCCTTCTGCTTGGCCGTCTGGTCGAGCGAAGCGATGACCCATGGTCCGGAGATCATGGATGCGGTCTTGCCGGCGACGAAATACGGCTGTGCATCGAGGAACTGCGGGGTGTCGATCGCCGCGACCTTCTGGAGGAACGGGCTCGTCTCGTGCTCGATCGCAGAGATCACAGCGCTGTTGTCGAAGTCCCACTTGGTGCCGTCGGCGTTCAGGAGGCTCGATCCGGCCTGGTGCGCGGAGATCGCGAGGTCCTGACCGTTGTAGGTGTCCCAACCGACGTCGCCGCCGAGACCCATCGTCGCGCCGCCCGCCTGGAGCGCCTTGTAGAACGGGATGCTCTGGTCCCAGGTGGTGGGCGCGGTCGCGTTGCCTGCGGCTGCGAGATCCTTCCGGTAGATGAGCACGCGGGTGTAGGCGTACCAGGGTACGGAGTAGGTCGCGCCCTTGTAGTCTCCGCTGTCCCATGCCGCCGGGAAGAAGGTCGACGGGTCCACGAGCCCGCTGGGGACGGGGGCGAAGGACCCCGAGGCGGTGTACTGGGTCTCCGCCTCGGTGTAGAGCTGGGCGATGTCCGGCAGCGTGCCTGAGGACATTGCCGTCTGGAGCTTGGTCGTGTACTGGTCCGAGGGGATGAGGGTGACCTGCAGAGTGAGGCCGGGGTTCTTCTTCTTGAAGCCGGCGATAACCTTGTTCAGCACGGTGGCGTCGCCGTCGGGCGCCCAGAGCGTCACTGTCCCGGTGGCGGGCTTGGTGTCGACGGTGGTGGAGGCGGCTGCGCCGCTGCCTGTGGAGGAATGTCCGCAGGCGGTGAGGGTCAATACGGTCGCGAGTGTGGCTGCAGTGATCGCTGCAGTGCGCAAGCGCCGGCCGGTGCGAGAGGTCGTCATGGGGGCTCCCGGGGTAAGTGGACGGAGAGGGGCTAGCGGGTTGGAGCAGAGTTTTGCAGAGAAGTTGCAAAATTGGAAGACTTTCTTTCTGCGTCCGGTCCCGGGACGGTGTCTGCTGCGGTTTGGAACGTATGCCGTTGCTCGCCGGGCCGCAGACGTTCCGAATCGGCGCAGTCACCCTGCTGGGGGTGGCGCCCGGCGCGGAGCGCAGCGGCGGAGCGGACGGGCACGCGGCCGGGCGCTATGCGCGCGAGCTCTCCGCATCGTCGGCGAGTTCGGCGCAGCGGGCGATGAGCTCCTCCGCCTCGACGCGGGCGGCCTCGATCTCGGGGGTCGTCAGCCCGAGGACGCGGAGGCAGGACGCCGCGATCGTGTCGTCGTCGGCCGGGTCCGCGTCGCCCTCGCTACGGAGTTGGATGACGACCTCGGCGAGTTGGATGAGGAGCGTGCCCAGATGCCGCTCGTCGAGAACTGCCGCGACCTCGGGATGCGCGGCTGCGGCACCGAGGCGTCCGTACGCCTCCCGGAGCCCGGCGCGTTCCGCCCGGAAGGCGTCGAAGCGCTCGTCTTGGATCTCGGGCTGCAGGTACAGAACGCCGATGTTGTGCGGGGTCGCACGCAGAGTCGCCGCATCCATGCTCGCGAGGGCATATAAGGCCCCGGCGGCGGCTCCGCGCCCGTCGCGCCCGCCGTCCGCCCCGAGCGACACGTGCGACTCGATGATGCGGACGAACTCGTTGCCCGGCCGGACGGAGTTGCTCAGCAGCTCGACGAGGATCTCGTCCTTGCCCGCGAAGTGGTAGTAGAGCGACTGCTGCCGGATGCCCACCCGGTCGGCGATCGCACGCGTCGACGTGCCCGAGAACCCGGACTCGACGAAGAGTGCCGCGGCCGCATCCAGGATCTGCTCCCGAGCCGACAGCCCGGAGGTCCCCGCCTCGGAGGTGCCCGCCTCGGCGCGGGGCCGGCCCGGTCGGCTCTGGCTGACGGTCGACGAACTCATGCCATCGATTCTGGCACCGTCTCGCGTAGGGTGGACGCCTCCGCCAGCCACGCGCGCCAGCCCCCGTGCGCGGTGATGTCGGCGGCATCCTCCACGGCGACCGGTTCGCAGAGGAACCCCGCGACGACCCGGCCGTCGGAGAGCGTCACCCGGCCGATCGCCATCGGCGAGGGCAGCGCGTCCACGAATCGGGCGAAACCGGTGGCGGGCAGCCTCCAGAGCTCTCCCGCGATCGCGGCGCCTCCGGAGCGCACGCGCAGCATCCCGGGCTTCGCCGGCGCCGTATCGAGGGCGAACAGCCGGTATTCGGCGCTCGTCGTGACCGATCCGGCGAACGAGCCGCCGGCCGCGACGAGCTGCGCGTTGAGCGGCTGACCGGTGAGGTGCGCGCCGACCACCAGCAGGTCGACGGCGGGTGAAAGCAGGCGTTCGGCGATCCGTGCGATCACCCCGTCGTGGAACGCGTCGGCAGTGAGCATGACACCGAACGGCAGCCCCGCCACGGAGCCCGCCGGTATGGCGAGCGAGCACAGATCGAGGAGGTTCGCAAAGTTGGTGAAGCGGCCCATCCGGCTGTTCGCGCCGAGGGGATCCGCGGCCACCTCGGCGAGGGTCGGATGCCACGTGGTCGTCGGGGTCAGCAGGGCGTCGCAGCCGTCGAGCGCGTCACGCGCCTGAACAGCGAGCCGGTCCAGCCGCTCGCGGTCCTGGAACAGCTCGACGGCCGTGCTGGATGCTCCCCCCAGGACGATCTGCGCGACCGAGGGATCGAGGTCTCCGCCGGTCAGATCACGGTGCGCCTCGAGGTGGGCTCCGACCGCCGCGTAGCGCTCTGCGACGAAGGCGCCCTCGTAGAGGAGGCTCGCGGCGGCGAGCAGTGGCTCGATGTCGACCTCGACGATCTCGACCCCGGATGCGGCGAGCTGCGCGACCGCCGCGTGGAACGCCTCCACCCACCCCGGAGCCAGCCCGGCGAGGTGCGGAGCGGTGGGGATGGCGACCCGCGGCCGCGCGGGCAGCGCGTCGACCGTTCTCGCGGCCACCTCTGCCGGCCGGCGGGCGAGCGGGTCGAGCCCGTCGTCTCCCGCCAGGAGTTCCGCGGCCCGCCGGGCGAGCGCCAGGTCGCGGGCGAAGACGGTGACGCAGTCGAGGCTGCGGCAGGCCGGCACGACGCCGGTCGCGGGGACGAGCCCGCGGGTCGGCTTGACGCCGACGATCCCGTTGAGCGCGGCGGGCACCCGTCCCGATCCGGCGGTGTCCGTCCCGAGGGCGAGGTCGACGATGCCGAGCGCCACCGCCACGGCCGAGCCGGAGCTCGAGCCGCCGGAGATCCGCTCGGGATCCCAGGCGTTGCGGACGGCGCCGTACGGACTCCTGGTCCCGACCAGACCGGTCGCGAACTGGTCGAGGTTGGTCTTCCCGATGACGACGGCGCCGGCCGCACGGAGCCGCTCCACGGCCGTCGCATCGCGCTCCGGCCGGTAGGCGAAGCTCGGCGAGCCGGCGGTGGTCGCGAAGCCCGCGGCGTCGATGTTGTCCTTGACCGCGGTGACGAGTCCGGCGAGCGGGAGGGACTCGCCCGCGGCGACGCGCGCATCCACCTCGGCGGCTGCGGCGGCCGCATCCTCTTCATCGCGCAGCGCGATCCAGATCTCCGGGCGGTCGGCGGCGCGGAGGCGCGCGTACGCCTCGCGGACTCTCAGCAGCGAACTCATTCGTGGGCTCCGATCGAGAGGAGGATCTGGCCGGGCGAGACCTGATCGCCCGCCGACGCGTAGACGCCGGAGACGACGCCGTCGATGGGCGCGACGACCGGGGACTCCATCTTCATGGCCTCCAGCGCCATCACACGATCGCCGGCCCGGACGGGCGTGCCCGGCTCCACCGAGATCTGCCAGACCGTCGAGGTGAACGGCGCCGAGACCGGGATGGAGCCGTCGGGCACGACGATCTCGTCGACCGCCGCGGCGACCGCGGTCTGCTGCTGACGGTCGAACTCGCCCGACCCCCGCCACCGCGCCTTCTCCGCCTCGAACGCCGTCGTCTGACGCGAGCGGAAGTCCGCGATCGAGTCGGCGTTCGCCGCGAGGAACTCCTCGTGCTCGGCGATCGCGAAGGTGCCGTCGACGGTCTCGACGTCGCCGCGTCCCGCATCCGTCTCGGCCCGCAGTTCCAGCAGTTCGTCCGCGCTGACCGGGTACCACTCGATCCGGTCGAAGAACCGCAGCGCCCACGGGCTCTCGGCGAACAGCCCGCCGCGGCGGAACCGGTTCCAGACCTGGACCGTCCGGCCGACGAACTGGTAGCCGCCCGGTCCCTCCATGCCGTAGACGCAGAGGTACGCGCCGCCGATCCCGACCGAGTTCTCGGCGGTCCACGTCCGCGCCGGGTTGTACTTGGTCGTCACCAGCCGGTGCCGGGGATCCAGCGGCGTCGCCACCGGCGCCCCCAGGTAGACGTCGCCGAGCCCGAGCACCAGGTAACTGGCATCGAAGACCGTGCGGTAGACGTCATCCACGGAGTCCAGGCCGTTGACCCGGCGGATGAACTCGATGTTGGAGGGCGTCCAGGGCGCGTCGCTTCGCACGCCGTTCATGTAGCGCTCGATGGCGAGGTGAGTGGCCGGATCGTCCCACGAGAGGGGGAGGCGCACGGTCCGGGAGGGCACCACGAGCTCGGTCGTCGGCGGGATCTCCGCCTCGATCTCGCGCAGCAGCCCGGCCAGCGCCG
>NZ_JBNDHX010000095.1:0-14517 GCF_056755275.1 Leifsonia sp. HAY1-4F | reverse complement strand
CCCCCCCCCCCCCCCCCCCCCCCCCCCCCCCCCCCCCCCCCCTCCAAACCAACACCCCCCCCCCCCAGATTAGCGAGTGTCTCGTGGGCTCGGAGATGTGTATAAGAGACAGCGATGAGCGCGAGCGCGAAGCCGAACGCGGCCCAGAGCAGCAGGCCGCCGAGGCCGCGCCAGGCGTCCGTACTGCCGTCGATGGCACCCTGCAGCGCAGTGATCGCCGGCGAGGTCGGCAGCCATCCCAACGCCGCACCGAAGAAGCCGGGCGCCGTGGAGACGATCCCCGAGGCGAGCGTCACCACGACGACGAGCATGGACAGGAACCGCCCGACTCCGCCGAGCAGGGCGGCCAGCCCGTGGTTGACCGCTGCGAAGGCGATCCCGACGGCGACCGCCACCCCGGCGAATCCGAACCAGTGGCCGACGTCCAGACCGAGCGCCGGGGCCATGACCGCAGCCACGAGCCCGCCCTGGATGACGCCGACCGCGGCCGCCGGCGCGAAGCCGTCGAGCGCGATCCGTCCAGCACTGCGCGAGGTGAGCAGCGCACGGCGCGAGAGCGCCTGGAGGACCAGGAACGTCGCCAGCGCGCCGAGCCACAGGGCCACCGAAGCGAACAGCGGGATGCTGGAGGTCCCGAAGGCCGTGGTGCCGGAGGCCTTCTGTGCCACAGGCTCGGCCGCGACCTTGGCGAGACTGGTGCGGTCTCCGGTGTCGTAGCTCGGCAACTGTGCGACGGCGGTGTGCAGGCCGGACGCCAGCGAAGCGCTGCCCGACGCCGACTGATCGGCGCCGGAGGCGAGTGCCGGGATCCCGCCGCTCAGCTGCTGAACGCCGGTCGCCAGCTGATGTGCGCCGTCCGCCGACTGGGATGCGCCGGACGCCAGCTGCGCTGCTCCCGACGCCGACTGCGACACGCCGCCGGAGTACTGCCCGAGTTGTGTCGCAAAGCTCTGGCTGCCCGAGGTGAGGCCCTCGGCGTACGCCTGCGCCGTGTTCAGGTCGGTGAGCTGCGCCTTGAGCTGAGCACAGAGCGCGGCCACCGCCGGGTCGGCCGGGGGAGCGCAGTTCTGCGCGACCGCCGCGTTGATCCCGTTCGTGGCAGCCGTCAGGTGCGAGGACGTCGTCGCCGCCGTCCCCGCGAGCTGCTGTGCCCCGCCCTGAACCGCCGTTCCGCTCGAGGCGAGGGTGCCGAGCCCGTTCGCGAGGCCCGACGCGCCGTCGGACAGCGCCGAGATCCCGTCTGCCAGCGAGGAAGCGCCGGTCGACAGCTGCGCCGCTCCGTCTGCCAGCTGATGGGTTCCGCTCGCGAGCTGCGTCAGCCCTCCGGAGAGCTTGTCTGCGCCGGTGGCCGCCGTGTTCAACCGGCCGCCGAGCGTGTTGAAGCCGACGTAGACATTCGCGATGTAGGTGGAGGTGAGCTGCTTGTTGAGCACGGAGGTCGCCGTCGTCGTCACCGCCTGGCTGATCGCCGGGTCGACCAGCTTCGCCTGCGGGCTGGTACGCACGTCGATCGTCGCCTGCCTCGCGTCGCCGGGCGTCCCCGCGATGGAGGTCGCCGCCTTCGAGAAGTTCTTCGGGATGGTGACCGCGGACACGTACTCACCGCTGCTGACGCCCTGGTCGGCGTCCTTCTGGTCGGTCAGGACCCACGTGAAGTTCTCGTTCTTCGAGTCGAGCAGTCCGGCGGCGAGCTGGCGGCCGAGCGGCACCGTCTGGCCGTTCACTTTCACGGGAGTGTCGAGGTTCACCACGGCGGCCTTGACATCGTGCAGACGATCGGTGGGGTTCCACAGTGCCCAGACGAGCAGCCCGCCGATGGTGATCGGGACGAGCAGGATGCCGGCGATGGTGAGCCACGTCACCCGCTTGTCGGAGCGGAGGCGCTCCAGCGAGAACAGCGAACGTGGCCGGCGGAGACGGGAGGAAGTGGTCATCAGGCGTTCGCCTTCTCGAGGTGGGCGCCGTGCTCGGCGAGGTCGGAATCGGTGGGTTCGTCCAGGGCGGCGGACCGTTGCGCGACGGTCCGCTCCCGGTCGTCGAGGTCGAGGACGGTCGGCTCTGCGGTCTCCGGGAGGAGGTCGTCGAGCCGCGAGGGATCCACGCAGCCGACAGCGAGCGCAAACGGCCGCCCCTCGACCCGGGCACGGCTGAGCGCAGCCGTCAGTTCCGCCCGGATGCGCCGCCGCTCGACGGGATCGGTCACCGTGTCGACAGCGTCCAGCGCCACCAGCTGCGGGTGGCCGGCCAGCGCTCGGCGCAGATCGTCCACGGGGGTCTCGGCCGCATCCATCCGGACCACGGCCGTCCGCGAGCGGATCGCCGCACCACGCGTCGGGAGCACGAAGCCCGCGACCTTCACGGTCCCGGAGTCGACGGGCGTCCGTCCGGTGATCGCCATGAGCACAGCGGTCGCGGCCGTGCGGTCGTCACCGCGCACCACGAGCGCCTCCCCGTCGGCGAGCCGGAACGACACGTCGCCGACCAGCCGCCGGCTCCGCGTGCTGACGCCCAGCCCGTCCGCGGCCGCAACGATCCGGGCGCCATCCTGGGGCCAGTTCGCGAGCTCGAGCTCCTTCTGCAGTCCGTCGCCTTCCACATCGAACGAGGGGAGGATGCGGTCGAGCCAGCGCGGCATCCACCAGGCCTTGTCGCCGAGAAGCTGGAGGATCGCGGGCACAAGGGTCATCCGGACGATGAACGCGTCGACGAACACCCCGACCGCGAGGCCGAGCGCGATCGGCTTGATCGACGCGTCGCCCTCCGGCACGAACGCGGCGAACACCGAGATCATGATGACGGCTGCCGCGGTGACGACCTTCGCAGAGCTCACGAATCCGCTCTGGATGGCGCGGCGCGCGTCGCCGCCGTGCACGAAGTCCTCGCGGATGCGGCTGACCAGGAACACTTCGTAGTCCATCGCCAGCCCGAACAGCACGCCCATCAGGATGATCGGCATGAACGAGATGATCGGTCCGGTCTTGTCCACGTGGAGCGCATCCCCGAGCCAGCCCCACTCGAACACCACGGTCACGGCGCCGAACGCCGCACCGACCGAGAGCAGGTAACCGAGGGCTGCCTTGATCGGCACCGCGATCGAGCGGAACACCATGGTGAGCAGGATGAGGGACAGACCGACGACGAGGAGGCCGAAGGGGAGCAGTGCTCCCGCCAGTCGCGAGGATACGTCGATCTGCGCAGCGGTGTTCCCGGTCACCTTGAGGTCGACGCCGTACTGGTCGAGGAAGTGCTGGTGCTTCCCGCGGAGCTCCGCCACCAGTGCGGCCGTCTTCTGGTCGTCGGGACCGGTGGTGGGTACGACCTGCACGATCCCGGTATCCGCGGTTGCGTTGGGAACGGCCAGCGGGACGGAGGCGACGCCCGGCAGCCGGGAGATCTCGTGGCCGATCTTCGTCATCAGCCCGAGCGGATCGGTGCTCGAGATGATCGAGCCCGTCACGATCAGCGGGCCGTTGTAGCCCGGGCCGAAGTGGTCGGACACCAGGTCGTAGGCGATGCGAGCCGGTTTGCCCTCTGGCTGCGACCCGGCATCGGGCAGCGCCAGGCGCAACTGGAGCGCTGGGATGGCCGCCACGCCGAGTGCGACGATCACCGCGACGATCGTGACGATCGGAAAGCGCGTGACAGCGCGCACCCAGCCCCGGAAGAACCCGGGCGGGATGTCGGCTTTCGCGGCATGCGCGAAGGAGTGAACAGGGGCGTCGGCCGGTTCTGCGGACGCGGTCGCGGACGCAGCTGGGGCCGGGGATGCCGGCGCGCCGGTCGTCGCCGCTGCTGCCCTTGTCCGCCTCCGGGCCGCCCGCGCAGCCTTGCGGCGCCCGGGCGTCAGCCGGGCCCCGGCGAAGCCGAGCATCGCGGGCGTGAGCGTCAGTGCCACGAGCACGGCGACCGCCACGCCGACGGCCGCGGCGATGCCCATCGTGGTGAGGAACGGGATGTTCGCCACGGCCAGTCCGGCGAGCGCGATGATCACGGTGATCCCCGCGAACAGCACCGCCGATCCGGCAGTCGCAACGGAGCGTGCGGCGGACTCCGCCGGAGGCACGCCTGCCTTCAGCTGGGCCTGGTGACGGGAGATGATGAACAGCGAGTAGTCGATCCCGACGGCGAGGCCCAGCATCAGGGCGAGCATCGGGGTGGTCGACGAGATCGATCCGAAGAGCGTCGCGATGAAGATCAGGCACATCGAGATGGCGACGCCGAGAAGGGCTGTGAGGAGCGGCATCCCGGCCGCCAGGAACGAGCCGAACGTGAGGATGAGCACCACCAGCGCGACTCCGACCCCGATCAGCTCGATGAGGGATAGCGAGGGCAGGTTCTGCGAGAACAGCTGACCACCGAGTGCCGACTTGGAACCGTCCGGGAGCTGCTTCGCGAGGTCGGCTCCCGCATCCTTCAGGGCGGTCTTGGTCGCATCCGTCACCGTAGTCATCTGGCCCTTCAGCTGGACCGTCACGATGGCCGCCGAGCGGTCGCCGGAGATGAGGTTCTTGACCTGCGCGGAATAGGGGGAGCTGACGCCTGAGACGCCGTCGACCTTCTTCAGCACGCCGACGACGTTTTCGACCGGCTGCCTGATGTCGCTGTCATCGACCGTCCGGCCCTCAGGCGCCACGACGACGAGCTGCGCACTCGTGCCGCTGACTTGCGGGAACGTACGACTCAGCGTGTCGAGCGCTTCCTGCGACTCCGTGCCGGGGATGCTGAAACTGTTGTCCGTGCCCTGGTTGAACAGGAGCGCGCCGCCGCCGAGCAGAGCCAGGAGCCCGATCCAGACGATGGCGACGAGGGTGCGGGCTCGGTAGGCCCACCGGCCGACCGAATACAGAAGCGAGGACACGCGTTCTCCAGTGATTGACTATTGAAGATGATCAAAGAATTTCGATACACCCTTGTATCCGTACATGACCGTATCGGATACACTTCTGTATCGGAAGCTCGACTCAGGAAGGTTTCAGCTTGGAACGCACGACTCTCAGTGACGGCGTGACCGAAGACGGCCGCGAGGACGGGCCCACCGAGTCCGCCCGCCGTCGGCGCACCCGCACCCGCCTGCTCGACGCGGCCTTCGCGGTGTTCGCCGAGGAGGGCGTGCGCGCCGCCAGCGTGGAGACCATCGCCGAAGCCGCCGGCTTCACCCGCGGCGCGTTCTACTCGAACTTCTCGAGCAAGGAGGAGCTGTTCTTCTCGCTCATGGAGCGCGAGAAGGCCATGCGCGTCGAGCAGCTCATCACGGGCGTCGACCAATTCCTGGCACCCCTGGTCGGGGACGAGGGGGCGGAACTGGGGGATGAGGACGTCCTGCAGACCATCAGCCGCGTCCTGGAGCTGCAGTCCGACGACCGCCGCTGGTGGCTCGTGCAGGCGGAGTTCCAGCTCATGGCACTGCGCGACCACTCGATCGCCGCCGATTACCTGCGCTACCACGACGAGTTCTTCTCCGAGCTCACCGAGATCGTCGTGGCGGCGCTGGCGAGCGCACGGCGCCGGTTCACGATCGACGCGGGGGAAGCCGTCCGCGTCATCGCCGAGCTGTGTGCCAGCGGTGAAGCGCGGGCAGTGCTCTCCGGAGACCAGCGGTCGTTCACGGCGCGGCTCTCGGAGTCGGTGCCGGCCATCCTTCTCGCACTCACCGAGCGCATCTGAGCGGGAAGCCGCATGCGGGCCGCGTGGGCAGCGTCCCGTGGCCGTTTGAGCGTTCGCCAAGCGTGGGCCGCTAGCATCTGAGGGATGCGAGCCGAAGGATCCCGGACCCCCCGTGCGGCGCGCGTTCCGCGTGTGCTCCGTGCCGCTGCGGTGATCGCCTCGGCCGCCTGCATCGCCCTGCTGAGCGGATGCTCGGGTTCGCCGACGAGCGCCCAGACACCTCAGGCTCCCGCCACCGACGTCCCGGCGCCCACGTCGACGCCGGACCCGTTCCACAAGGAGCCGCTCACCCCGCTCACCCGGTATGTGGCGCTGGGCGACTCCTTCGCGGCCGGGCTGGGCGCCGGTGCGGAGAAGGGCCGCTGCCGGCTCAGCCCGTACAGCTATCCGTCGGTGTTCGCCCGGCGTTCCGGCGTGAACCTGGTCGTCAACGCCGCCTGCGCCGGTGCCACCACCTCCGACCTGCTGAAGCACCAGCTGATCGCCCTCGACGAGCGGACCGACCTCGTCACGGTGAGCATCGGCGGGAACGACCTCGGCGTGCAGGCGATCGCCGCGGACTGTGCCGCAGGCAAGGCTGCGGCCTGCCGGAACGAGGTGACGGCTGCTCTCTCCCTCCTCAACGTCCTGCCCGACCGCCTGACCACGGTCTACAGCGCCATCGCTCAGGCCGCGCCGAACGCACGCATCGTGGTGACCGGCTACACCCTGCTCTACGACGCCTCCGATCCGAACGCGAAAGGCTTCGGGACCGCGGCGGCGATCAACGCGGCCACGCTCGGGCTCAACGAGGTCGTCCGTCAGGCGGTGGACCAGCAGCGGAGCGCTGGGAAGCCGATGACGTACCTCCCGGTCGACTTCGCGGGACACGCGATCGGCGACCGCAAGCCCTGGCTCAACACGACCGGCCCGGACGTGTTCCATCCCACGGCGGCCGGCTATGCGGAGTACGCCGCGCGGCTCGTCCAGCTGCTCGGCACCGCCAAGTAGCGCCTGCCTGCCGAGGTCCGCGGGCAGCCCATCGGAGCCGCCTGGGAGGACGCTGGTACCCTGGCTGGTGTCCACGTCCCGACCCTTCGAGGGAGTTGACCCACCATCACAGCGACGCCTGACACGCCGCCCGCCACCGCGCCGGACCACGATGCGCCGCACGCCGACGCGCCCCAGACCGAGCAGTACGACCTGGTCATCGTGTCCAACCGCCTGCCCGTCGACCGTGTCGTCGACGACACCGGGAAGTCCGACTGGCGGCCGTCGCCCGGCGGGCTTGTGGCGGCGCTCGAGCCCGTCATGCGCGCGAAGGACGGCGTCTGGATCGGGTGGGCGGGTGTCGCCGGCGAGGAGATCGAGCCGTTCGAGGCGGGCGGGATCAGCATCGTGCCGGTGCCGCTGTCCGAGGAGGAGCTCCAGCGCTATTACGAGGGCTTCTCCAACGACACCCTGTGGCCGCTGTATCACGACGTGATCGCCCAGCCGAGCTACCACCGGGAGTGGTGGGACAGCTACGTGAACGTGAACCGCCGGTTCGCGCAGGCGGCGGCCTCCGCATCAGCGAAGGGCGCCGTGGTCTGGGTGCACGATTACCAGCTGCAGCTGGTGCCGGCCATGCTGCGCGAGTTGCGGCCGGATCTGGTGATCGGCTTCTTCAACCACATCCCCTTCCCGCCGTACGGCATCTACTCGCAGCTGCCGTGGCGCCGCCAGATCATCGACGGGCTTTTGGGCGCGGACGTCATCGGCTTCCAGCGGGTCGCAGACGCCGGCAACTTCTCCCGGGCGGTGCGCCGTCTGAAGGGCTTCGAGACGCGCGGGCCGATCATCGAGGTGCCCATCGACGGGGACGACCCGGAGGCCGGATCGCACCGGCACGTCACCACGGGCCGCCGAGGCGGGCTGGTGCGCACGGTTCTGGCGCGCGCCTTCCCGATCTCGATCGATGTCGAGCAGTACCAGTCGCTCGCGCGGCGCCCCGAGATCCAGGCGCGGGCTCGGGAGATCCGCACGGAGCTCGGCAATCCCGAGAAGATCATGCTCGGTGTCGACCGGCTCGACTACACGAAGGGGATCGGTCATCGCCTCACCGCTTTCGGCGAGCTCCTCGAGGAGGGGCGGCTGAAGGCGGAGGACGTGACACTCGTCCAGGTCGCGAGCCCCAGCCGGGAGCGCGTGGAGACCTACCGGCAGCTCCGGGACGAGATCGAGCTGACCGTCGGCCGCATCAATGGGGACTACTCCACGCTCGGGCACACCGCCATCGCGTACCTCCACCACGGCTACCCACGGGAGGAGATGGTCGCGCTCTACCTCGCCGCAGACGTGATGCTCGTGACGGCACTGCGCGACGGGATGAACCTGGTCGCCAAGGAGTACGTCGCAACCCGCGTCGACGAGGATGGCGTGCTCGTGCTGAGCGAGTTCGCGGGCGCCTCGGATGAGCTCCGGCAAGCGCTCCTGATCAATCCGCACGACATCGAGGGTCTCAAGGAGACCGTGCTGCAGGCGCTGGCCATGCCACGACGCGACCGCAACCGGCGGATGCGCGCCCTCCGCAAGAAGGTGCTCACCAACGACGTCGCCCGTTGGTCGGCGTCCTTCCTCGACGCCCTGACTCGCAGCGCGCACGGCGACCACCCCTTGCAGAACCCGCCCGTGAACCGGCGCTGAGCCGCCCTTCCCGTCCTCCTATCCCCACGCGAAAGACCCATGATCGACACCGCCCCGCACCACCTCCCGCCCGCTTCCGCGATCGCCCTCGCCTCCGCCCTGCGTGAGCTCGCAGCGACCGAGCGCCTGCTGGTGGCCCTGGATTTCGACGGCACGCTGGCTCCCCTCGTGGATGTGCCACGCGGCGCCCGCGCCCTTCCCGAGGCGAAAGCGGCGCTCGACCGCCTGGAGCGGCTGCCCCGCACCTGGGTCGGGTACGTCTCCGGCCGCCCGCTGACCAGCCTCGAGATCGTGACAGAGGCCGACGAGGATGCTCTGCTGATCGGTTCGCACGGCGTCGAGACCCGCCTCGGCCGCGACGGCGTCTCGATCGACCTCGCGGACGCCGAGAAGAAGACGATGGCGCGGCTGGGCGAGGTGCTCCAGGGCCTCGTCGACGGCATCCCCGGCTCCAAGCTTGAGACCAAGCCGGTCGGCTTCGGCGTGCACTACCGCAAGGTGCCGGGCGACCGGGGAGCCGAGGTGGTCCGCCGAGCCCGGGAAGCCGCGGCGACCGTGAGCCACGACCTCACCATCCGCGACGGCAAGGACATCATCGAGTTCTCGGTGCGCGGTGCGCACAAGGGCGAAGGCGTCGAGCGGCTGCGCCGGTACACGCAGGCGACCGGCGTGCTGTTCGCCGGCGACGACGTCACCGACGAGGACGGCTTCCGCGTGCTCCGTCCGGCCCAGGGCGATGTCGGTATCAAGGTCGGCGAGGGGGAGACGGCCGCCCAGTTCCGGGTCGCCGACGAGCCGGCCATCGCCACGCTCCTCGGGATGCTCGCCGACGCGCGGGAGGCGCACGTCCAGTCGTCCACAGACTGAGGACGCCGCCCGTTCTCCACCGGTATCGGCACATGGTCCGGCGGGCATTCGAGACGTCCTAGAGTTGTTCCATGCCAGAAGTCGATTGGAAGCCGCGTTCGCGCGTCGTCACGGACGGGATCGAAGCCACCACCAGCCGCGGGATGCTCCGCGCCGTCGGTATGGGGGACGAAGACTGGGAGAAGCCGCAGATCGGCATCGCCTCCTCCTGGAACGAGATCACGCCATGCAACCTCTCGCTGGACCGCCTTGCGCAGGGCGCCAAGGAGGGCGTGCACGCGGGCGGCGGCTATCCGCTCCAGTTCGGCACCATCTCCGTCTCCGACGGCATCTCGATGGGCCACGAGGGGATGCACTTCTCGCTCGTCTCGCGTGAGGTCATCGCCGACTCCGTAGAGACCGTGATGATGGCTGAGCGCCTCGACGGCACGGTCCTGCTCGCCGGCTGCGACAAGTCGCTTCCCGGCATGCTGATGGCGGCGGCCCGTCTCGACCTCTCCGCCGTGTTCCTCTACGCCGGCTCCATCGCTCCCGGCTGGGTCAAGCTCTCCGACGGCACCGAGAAGGACGTCACGATCATCGACTCCTTCGAGGCGGTCGGCGCGTGCAAGGCCGGCAAGATGAGCGAAGAGGACCTCAAGCGCATCGAGTGCGCCATCGCCCCCGGCGAGGGCGCCTGCGGCGGCATGTACACCGCGAACACCATGGCCTCCGTGGCCGAGGCGCTCGGGATGAGCCTGCCCGGCTCGGCCGCGCCGCCCTCGGCGGACCGCCGTCGCGACTACTACGCGCACCGCTCCGGCGAGGCCGTGGTGAACCTGCTGCGGAAGGGCATCACCGCCCGCGACATCCTCACCAAGAAGGCGTTCGAGAACGCCATCGCCGTCGCCATGGCCTTCGGCGGTTCGACCAACGTCGTCCTGCACCTGCTCGCGATCGCGCACGAGGCCGAGGTCGACCTCACGATCGACGACTTCAACCGCATCGGCGACAAGGTCCCGCACATCGGCGATCTCAAGCCGTTCGGCAAGTACGTCATGAATGATGTGGACCGCCACGGCGGCGTCCCCGTCGTGATGAAGGCGCTGCTCGACGCTGGGCTCCTGCACGGCGACTGCCTGACGGTGACCGGGAAGACCGTGGCCGAGAACCTGGCCGAGATCAACCCGCCCGCGCCGGACGGCGAGGTGATGCGGCCGCTCGACAACCCCATCCACCCCACCGGCGGCATCACCATCCTCAAGGGCTCGCTGGCACCGGACGGCGCCGTCGTCAAGACGGCCGGCTTCGACGCCGAGGTCTTCGAGGGCCCGGCGCGTGTGTTCGAGCGCGAGCGCGAGGCGATGGATGCCCTCACCGAGGGCCGCATCTACGCCGGCGATGTGGTCATCATCCGGTACGAGGGCCCGAAGGGCGGCCCGGGGATGCGCGAGATGCTCGCCATCACGGCTGCTATCAAGGGCGCAGGGCTCGGCAAGGATGTACTACTATTGACGGACGGACGATTCTCAGGCGGCACAACCGGCCTGTGCATCGGCCACATAGCACCCGAAGCGGTGGACGCAGGTCCCATCGCCTTCGTGCGCGATGGTGATCTGATACGGGTCGATATCGCGGCTCGCTCCCTCGACCTACTTGTCGACGAGTCAGAGCTGACCGCCCGCCGTGAAGGCTGGGCGCCTCTTCCTCCGCGCTATACCCGTGGCGTTCTCGCGAAGTTCTCCAAGCTCGTGCGCTCCGCTGCAGAAGGAGCCGTGACGGGCTGAGGCTTCGCCCCAGCACCGCTTCCACCACTTCGTACGTAAGGGACTGATAAGGCATGTCCACGGATGCAACCCCCAGCAGTGTGTTGCCGTCCGCGGCGCCGGGCAAGGCGTCGCCTGAAACTCTGACCGGCTCGCAGTCGGTCGTCCGCACCCTCGAGCTCCTCGGCGTCACCGACGTCTTCGGACTTCCGGGCGGTGCGATCCTCCCCATCTACGACGCGATCATGGACTCCACCCGGATCCGTCACATCCTGGTCCGCCACGAGCAGGGCGGCGGCCACGCCGCCGAGGGCTACGCGGTGGCCGCCAACAAAGTGGGCGTGGCCATGGCGACGTCCGGTCCGGGCGCGACCAACCTCGTCACCGCGATCATGGATGCGCACATGGACTCCGTCCCGGTCGTGTTCATCACCGGCCAGGTGTTCTCCACGCTGATGGGCACCGACGCGTTCCAGGAGGCCGACATCGTCGGCATCACGATGCCGATCACCAAGCACTCCTTCCTCGTGAAGGATGTGTCGGAGATCCCGGGCACGATCGCTGCGGCCTACCACATCGCCGGCACCGGCCGCCCCGGACCGGTTCTCGTGGACATCACGAAGGACGCGCAGCAGAACTCGGCGCCGTTCGTATGGCCCCCGAAGGTCGACCTCCCCGGCTACCGGCCGATCACCAAGGCGCACGGCAAGCAGGTCCTCGCAGCGGCCCAGCTGCTCACCGAGGCCAAGAAGCCGGTCCTGTATGTGGGAGGCGGCGTGATCCGTGCCCGCGCCTCGCAGGAGCTTCTCGAGCTCGCCGAGGCGACAGGGGCGCCCGTGGTCACGACGCTGACCGCGCGCGGCGCGTTCCGGGACACGCACAAGCAGCACCTGGGGATGCCGGGGATGCACGGGACGGTGCCCGCCGTCCTCGCGTTGCAGGAGTCCGACCTGATCGTCTCCCTCGGCGCGCGGTTCGACGACCGCGTGACCGGCAACACCTCCCTGTTCGCGCCCAACGCGAAGATCGTGCACGTCGACGTCGATCCTGCCGAGATCTCGAAGATCCGCATCGCCGACGTCCCCATCGTCGGCGATGCCAAGGACGTCATCGTCGATCTGACCGCGGCGTACCAGGACGCCACCCGCTCCGGCGCCCCGGACTTCGTCGAGTGGTGGACCTACCTCAACGGGCTCCGCGAGGAGTTCCCGCTCGGGTACTCCGACACCAGCGACGGACTCCTGGCACCGCAGTACGTCATCCAGCGGATCGGACAGCTGACCGGTCCGGAGGGCGTGTATGTCGCCGGTGTCGGCCAGCACCAGATGTGGGCCGCGCAGTTCATCACGTACGAGCGCCCGAACTCCTGGCTCAACTCCGGCGGTGCCGGCACCATGGGCTATGCCGTCCCCGCGGCGATGGGGGCGAAGGTCTCGCAGCCCGACCGCGTGGTGTGGGCGATCGACGGCGACGGCTGCTTCCAGATGACCAATCAGGAGCTCGCGACCTGCACGATCAACAACATCCCGATCAAGGTGGCGATCATCAACAACTCGTCGCTCGGGATGGTGCGGCAGTGGCAGACGCTGTTCTACGACGGCCGCTACTCGAACACCGACCTCAACACGGGCCACGACACCGTCCGGGTCCCCGACTTCGTGAAGCTGGCCGAGGCGTACGGCGCCCTCGGCATCCGCGTCACGAAGGAGGAGGAGGTGGACGCCGCGATCAAGCTCGCTCTCGAGACCAACGACCGGCCGGTCGTCATCGACTTCGTCGTGAGCGCCGACGCCATGGTGTGGCCGATGGTCCCACAGGGCGTCAGCAACAGCTACGTCCAATACGCCCGCGACCACAGCCCGTCCTTCGCAGAGGAGTGACCATGAGCACACACGTTCTGAGCCTCCTCGTGGAGGACAAGCCCGGTCTGCTGACCCGCGTCGCGGGGCTGTTCGCCCGCCGCGGGTTCAACATCAACTCGCTCGCCGTCGGCACCAGCGAGGTCGAAGGCCTCTCGCGCATCACGGTCGTGGTCGACGTCGAGGACCTGCCGCTCGAGCAGGTGACGAAGCAGCTGAACAAGCTCATCAACGTCATCAAGATCGTCGAGCTCGACCCGGTGCAATCGGTCCAGCGCGAGCACCTGCTGATCAAGGTGCGTGTGGACAACTCCACCCGCTCGCAGGTCCTCGAGGCCGTCAACCTCTTCCGCGCCCGCGTGGTCGATGTGGCGACCGACGCGCTCGTGATCGAGGTCACCGGCGACAGCGGCAAGACCCAGGCGCTGCTCAAGGTGCTCGAGCCCTACGGGATCAAGGAGATGGCCCAGTCGGGCCTGCTCGCGATCGGCCGTGGCTCGAAGTCCATCACCGAGCGCGTCTACCGAACCTGAAGCCCCCAGAACCGACCAGCAAGGAGAACACACCAGTGGCTGAGATCTACTACGACAAAGACGCGGACCTCTCGATCATCCAGGGCAAGAAGGTTGCCGTCATCGGCTACGGCTCGCAGGGCCACGCCCACGCGCAGAACCTGCGCGACTCGGGCGTCGAGGTCGTCATCGGCCTCAAGGAGGGCTCGAAGTCCAAGCCCAAGGCCGAAGAGGCCGGCTTCCGCGTCCTGAGCGCGTCGGAGGCGGCGGCCTGGGCCGACGTCATCGTCATCCTCGCGCCGGACCAGGTGCAGCGCCACCTCTTCGCCGACGACATCAAGGACAACCTGCAGGAGGGCAACGCGCTCGTCTTCGGGCACGGCTTCAACATCCGCTTCGGCTACATCGAAGCGCCGGAGGGCGTCGACGTGATCATGGTCGCGCCGAAGGGCCCGGGCCACACGGTCCGCCGTGAGTACGAAGCCGGCCGCGGCGTCCCCGTGATCGTGGCCGTCGAGAAGGACGCGACCGGCAACGCCTGGCCGCTCGTCCTCTCGTACGCGAAGGGCATCGGCGGACTGCGCGCCGGCGGCATCAAGACCACCTTCACCGAGGAGACCGAGACCGACCTGTTCGGCGAGCAGGCCGTCCTCTGCGGCGGTGTCTCGCAGCTCGTCCAGTACGGCTTCGAGACGCTGACCGAGGCGGGCTACCAGCCGCAGGTGGCGTACTTCGAGGTGCTGCACGAGCTCAAGCTCATCGTCGACCTCATGTGGGAGGGCGGCATCGCCAAGCAGCGTTGGAGCGTCTCCGACACTGCCGAGTACGGCGACTACGTCAGCGGCCCGCGCGTGATCGACCCGCACGTGAAGGAGAACATGCAGGCTGTGCTCTCCGACATCCAGGACGGCACCTTCGCCAAGCGCTTCATCGCGGACCAGGACGCCGGCGCTCCGGAGTTCCTCGAGCTCCGCAAGAAGGGCGAGCAGCACCCGATCGAGGCCACCGGCCGCGAGCTCCGGAAGCTCTTCGCCTGGAACGCGTCCAACGACGACGACTACGTCGACGGCGAGGTCGCCCGCTGATCACGGCTCCCGCCGCGCACTAGTCTCGGGGTGCCGCACCTGTCTCTTATACACATCTCCGAGCCCACGAGACACTCGCTAATCGGGGGGGGGGGGGGTGTGTGTGAAAAGGGGGGGGGGG
>NZ_JBNDHX010000094.1:0-14741 GCF_056755275.1 Leifsonia sp. HAY1-4F | reverse complement strand
TCGTACAGCAACACCACGGGAGACACCGCCTCCTTCGCGTTCAACGGCACCTCAGTGGCGTACTACGCGGTGAAGGCTTCCAACCACGGGATCGTCGGAGTATCCATCGACGGGGGAGCCGAAACCCTCGTCGACCTCTACGCCTCAGCGCGTGCCGGCAACCAGCTGGTCTGGATCAGCCCAACCCTGTCAGCGGGCAACCACACCCTGACGGTCCGCGTCACGGGTACGAAGAACGCCAGTTCAGCGGGCACCTACGGGGTCATCGACAGCACGGCCGTTATGCAGTAATCGGGCAACTCTGAACCGCGGTGGCCGTGCAAGCGGTCACCGCGGTTCGCTGTCTCCGGGCGTAGAGGTCGGGGGAGAGGGGAGCAGGGCAGTCACGACTCGTTACGGGTTGCGGTAGACGCGTGGTCGCCAACGCGGCGCCACCTGCAGTATTTCTCGCCGTTGATGGTGATGAGTTCGAACGTGGCGCGGCCATCGGGGGAGGAGAAGGACCAGGTCATTTCGTAGATCCCCGGGGCGCCGCGCATGGATTTGATTCGCAGCCTGGCGGGCCATCCGCTGATTGGGTTCTCGGCGAAGGCGCTGCACGCGGGTGCGAAGCTTGTGCGGACAACGTCGCGAAAGGTGGCCTGGTGTTCTGGCTTGAGGCGCCTGTAGTCGGTATCGAATGCTGGAGTGGTCTGGAACTTCACTTCGAGGCGATCGGCTTTTCGGCGAGCTCGTCGAGGGCGGCGAGGAAGTCGTCGGTCGATTCGTGCACCGTCACCTGGCCGGCGGCGACATGCGCATCGACCTCACGCTCCCGCTGCTGCCATCGCTCAGTCCAGAACCATGCCTGGTCCGCCGGCACGGCCACGGTGGGCCGTAGCTCGAGCACACCATCTTCCCGCTCGGTGATCTCCATCTGCGCGCCAGCTGCGTCCAGTCCCAGCCGACGGCGCAGCTCGGCGGGCAGAGCCACCACACCGCGGCCCTGAACGGCGACGTACCCGTGATAAGTCATGGATCCATGATACTCCGTAATGCCGTAAAGCAGTTCTGCTGCACGGCCGTCACGCTGCAAAGCGTACGTCGGTCTTGTGGTCGGCGTCATAGTCGGGTGGGCGCAGCGCTCGGAGCGGTAGCTCTGTTCCAGCAGCCCGGAGCACGCTGCCAGAGGCGGCGAGGGCAATTCCGAGCTTCGCTCAACCGCAAACGCGCGCTGACGCGATTCCGACGGGGATCACGGGTTTTGATCCGTCCTAGATCGTTGCCGGGTCGTCGCGACTGGCAGGGCGCGCACCGACCGCGTCGTACTATCTCTCCGTCGCCACCGACGGCAGGGTTTGCCTGTTGATTATGCCCGCCGACCCCTCACAGCCCTGGGCGCAGGGATGCTCAGCGCGCCTTCCATTCAGCGTCGCTGCTGGGGGATCGGGGAGTGCGCGTGCGACCACGTCTGACAGCGCAGCGCCTGCTGGCACGATTCGGATGGGATTGATTGTGATCGTGGACCCCGATTCGACTTCGCTCGTCAAATAGGCTCGAATCGGCCGGACTTCTTTTCCGTTCAGCGCCGCTCCCGCGGCCGCAGAAGCTCAATGACTTCGGGTCGATCACGGGCCAGCGCGATGTCGAGAGCTGTGGAGGCGTCGCTAGAGCGAATGCTCGGGTCTGCGCCCGCCGCGATCAAGTCGCGGATCGAGTCGCTTCGGTCGCCGTCGGCGGCATACATCAGCGCCGTCCACCCGTCGGAGTCCTGGACGTCAACCCTCGCGCCGGCATCGAGCAAGCGTTGAATGGTGGTGGTGGTGCCTGCCGCGGCTGCCTCCATGAGAGCTGTCCGGCCGGGACCGGCGTTCACGTCGGCCCCGGCGGCAAGCAAGAAGACGAATCCCCGGTCATCCTGCTCGGTGGCGGCGATGGCGAGAGCGGATCGGCCGAGCGCGTCGAGATGATCGATGTCGGCTCCGGCCGCCAAAAGCACCTTCATCGACTCGACCTGCGCGCGCCTTGCCGCCGCGTGAAGTGCCGTCGACCGGTCATGCGGATCCATCTCATCCGCAGGGGTAGGGATGGCGAGCAGTCTGGTGATCTCACCGACATCCCCGAGTTGAGCGGCTCGATGAAGCGGCAGCTCGTCCGCAAGCCACGCATCCGCCCACCGGCCCCACCGGCCTGTGTCCGGCCGACTCCCTAACGCGCTGTACTCCTCGGCAGTCGCCTGTGTTCGTCGCATCTCCACATCGGTGAAGGTGATGGCCAACTCACCTGTCGGCGCCACCAAGATCTGATATCGGAACCTTCCGTCGTCGAGTACGTCGAACTCGTACGAGAGCAACTCGGTGGAACCATCCAGCAGCCGCAGAGTAGCGACGTCGTCCGTGTCGTTGGCCACGGCGGACGCCCCCGAGAAGCGCAGCGTGATGCGAGAGAGATTCTCCACTGCGTTATCGGCTACGAAGGTGAGTTCGAAGACATCATCGGCCGCTGTCCACTCCACGACCGCACCGTCATGCACACTCGACCCGAGAAGGGCGAGTACGGATGCCGGGAGCCCGGGCCGAATCTCCTCGATGTAGGCGTTATAGGCCTTGAGGCGGTCGAGGTCCTCGTCGTCGTCGAGCGAGACCGAACTCACCCCGTACACGTGCATAGCCACGCTGTCCACCGTACAGAGCCTGCGCTCACCCCGCGACAGGAAGCGTTGCGCCGGGCGATCGCGTGGTTTTCAATTCGATCCCGGGGGAGAGGCGGCAGCCTTCACCCGTAGTGGATGATCCTGCGATCGAACAAGGACAGTTCTGCTTCGTCCGGTCTCTCAAATCTCCGCACCGATTGTTCGAGAACGTCGATCGTGATCTGTGCGGTCCCGTAGGGAAGGTCGGCGTTGCGCAGTTCGAGGCGTCGCCAGAGTTCGGAGATCCGAATGTCGAAGTAGTGCATCTCGGTTATGGCATCCGCGGATGTGGCGATGCGGCGGATCTCGTCGCGTTCTGCTCGTTTCCACGTGCCATCTTCCAGAATGATGCTCTGCCCATGGGCGAGCAGTTCTCTCCACAGGTGGTCGAGCCGCATCTGCAAACGATCGCGGATCGCGTCGAAGGGGTCGACGCCGAGATCCGCCATCCATTCATCGGTGCTGAATCGGATAGCACCCGATTGTCCTGCCAATCGACGCGCCAGCGTCGTCTTTCCGGATCCGGGCAGACCGCAGAAAAGCATAAGTACCGGCGGCCCCGCAACGTCTTCTTCGACTTTCATGATTCGTGACCACCGTATCGCGCCTTCTCGTCACCCGCCTCAACGACCACCCCTGCGGATTTTGGGGCGAGGTATTCATCGAGCGGGGGAGCCGGACGCGTTTCACGCATTCGCATTCGGATCAGGTCCGCTTCGAACTCGGCGACGATTCTGAGTGGAATGGTCCGAGCCACGGCCCAGGGACGCGTGCGCGCGAATAAGCCCAAGCTCACCCCGCGACAGGAAGCGCGGGACGCTACGCCGACATGGCGACCACACGACCAGCGAGATTGCGTGGGTAAGGCGTTGAACAGCACTCGGCTTATTCGATCGTTGAGAGGGCAGCAGTTGTGCTTCGAGCGCGCTGTACGAGCCTGACGGAGATGTAGGTGAACCAGGCGAGAACGACGACCACGAGGATGCGCTCGAACAAACCGCCTAGGTGCACCGATTCGGCAACCTTGGGCTGGGATGTCGCAAACGTGAGGACGAGCACGACGAGTGAGATTGCGCCCACGATGAGCGAGATCCGCGCTTCTGCCTTCCAGTTTGCAGTCTTGCGAAGACCGAATCCGACGATCGCGATTCCGGCGACGACCGCGATCTCACCGACGAGCGAAGCTATCGTGTGCACCCGCCGCGTGGGCGGCGCCGAGGTGAACAAGCTGACCGTGATCCAAACGAGGCTGAAAACGGTGAACGCGATAGCAGTCCACGCAATGGTCGCGTGGCTGATCACGCCGATCATGCTCCAGGAGAACGCAACCACGAACCCCAGAAGGCACAAGCCGAGGATGAACGCCGCAACATCTTCCTGCCAACCACCGGGACCTGTGCCCAGGGCGCTGATGGCCTGATCCAGCGCTGAGTAATTGGGGCGCAGTGCGCCAGCGATGAGTACGTCCCCGACGAAGAGGATCGGCCCCACGACTCCCAATGACGCGAGGGGGATCAGAAGTCTCTGCCGGGTTGTGCTCATGCAGTTATCCTCCTGAACGCAGGATCGTCAGGCTAGCTGCCACCGGATTATCCTCAGCTACTTCCGGAGGAGTACCGACGGACTGTCGGGCGCCGCCAGCAGCGATCCTGTCGGGCACCGCAGGAGAAGATTGTTGCGGACAGCAGGAGGACGAAATCGAATGGTGAGTCGTCGACCATGACCAGAAAGGATCTAATACTCCTGATCTGCGCCGCGGTGCTGTGTTCGGGCGCAGGAATGGTCGGCGCCATAGTCGTTTTGAACCGCTTGTTCGTGATTCCCACCACGGACCTGCATGTTGTGAACGACACTCAAAGGGCATACACGGTGTCGGTGTGCACGTCGGATCCCGCCATCCTGAGTCCGGGAGAGTCGACGCCAGCCTGGGCGGCTACGAATAGCCCGAATGCGTCATGCTTCATCTACGACAGGGCCCGCTACGTGGGCTGTCTGTTCATACCCGCGGCCGTTGCAAAACAGGGTGGGACCGTTCGGATCAGTCAGGTTCGACGAGCGGTTGCCGCTGACAAGTGCCCAGGGCCCTACGTCCGTTAGGTGCCTTGCCCGGCGGGTTGTGAACGGCTGAGATAGGTGAAGAACTCCGGGCAGGATGTGGGCGCATCCCGACCACGGAGGGTCTTCGTGACTCACGCCGATGCGCCCTCGACGCCGGCGGAGGGCCGTCGTCATCTTCCTGTTCTCATCGTCGATCGGGGCTGGGCGTTGTGCTGGCCGGAGCTCGTGTTGCAGGTATTCCAAAAGATCTCGGCCATAGACGATGACATCGCTTTGATAGCCGGAGAATACGGGTGCGCCGGTAGGCGCTGGCGCCGCTGGCATGTACCGATGCCCGTTAGGGGATCAGCGTTGGCCAGGTCTCGATGTGTTCGGTTGCAATTCGACTCTGATCAGAAGTCGATGCCAGTTTCGGGCACCAACCGTCGGGCCAGAAGTCGTTGTTCTCAGCGTCGAACAGCAAACCTTCCAGGGGCCAATCGAGTGCCACTCGGATGTGTTCGACGCTGTCCTTCTTGCAGTGCAGCCATCCGGTGCCGGCGGGCTGGACCGTCTCGAGTAGCCGGCGGTGGTCGGTGTTGAACTCGAAGCGCAAGCGCCGTTCAATTTGTCGAATCTCTGATGGCGTGGGTCCTTCATCAAGAAGAACATTTGCTCGCATTGAGAATTACGACGCACTCAGAAACGAACACGATCGAACGATTTCACCACCGGCTCCCGCGAAGAAGTCGGAAGGGGGCGTTTCGAGGTGAGATTCAATTAGACAGGCCCGGTCAGGAGCGATTCCACCGAAGCCGCGTCCACTCGAATCCTCCCGAAATCACCAGTCAGCTCGTAGGTGGCCGCGTCCCAGGTGAACGAATCGATAGCGCCCCAATCGCGCTCACCGGACGCATCGATCGCCGGGGGATTTCCTTGTCCCGACCAATCCAAAGAGCTCACGCTCGTGAAACGGATGAGCCCGACGCGACCGTAGATCTGGTCGCCCTGACGCGGCGGTCGCAATTCGGGATGATCCCGCGCAAATGTGAGATCGATCTCGATCTCAAGCGATCCGGGTCGCGCCGTTATCCCAAGGACCCAACTTTCCTCCAAGACGAAGTACTGCAGCGCAGGAAGTTCCGTGTAGTCGCGCATTGGATGAGGTTACCGGCGGCGGCGGCGAGGGCGTGCATCAGATGCATCAACGCCCCTTCATCCTGACATAATGTGCATTATCAGCGATCAACTTACGGGACTTGCATTAGACGCAAGAACTCCCACAAGCGCGACGATTCAACATAATCCCAGGTCCTCGCAAGAGAACTCCGGCCTTATCGACCCCGGTTCTTGCCAGTTTGTAACCGGAAGATGGGCTACTGGAAAGGGATTTCGGACGAGCGGATTTCAGGGTGCACCGATGGGTCGAACCAACCGGTAAACTTTCCCTCGAAGTAATCATGCAACGCCGCGTTGTTGTGCTCCTGGTGAACGCCAGGACCGACCCACACTTCGGTGATCGCCTCACGATTGATTGGCACGACCCAATACGGCACGAGGAGACCCATTGCATTGACGCGGAACCCAGGAACTCCCTTATCGTCGTCGCGCTTGTAGCCCTCGCCCCGGTAGTACGGCGGGATGGAGAAGAGGAGCCGGACCTCTTCCTCTTCGGCGAAGCCCTTGTCCTTGACCGACAGGAGCGCACGTGCCGCCACGGCCAGGCTGTCTACCGCGTGATGCGGCTCGGAGTCATAGCTGGTGGACGTCCGGCCTTCGGGCGCGACGTACTCTTTGATCCGCGTGAAGGCGGCTTCAACCCCGTCCGGCCCGTACGCGACTGTGCAAAACTCACTTGCTAGCTGGAAGGCTGGAAAGTCAGCGATCAACCGTTTTCGGTCGACTCCGATGGCGCAGCCGTTGTGGCCGGCATAGCCGCGCCACTGGCTGAGCTTGTCGGGATCCTTGGAGAAGGCCACTCCGAATGGTGTCGCGCCCGAGTTCACGGAGACGTCGCGGTGCTCTTGGGCGATGCGGTCCAAGATGCTCGCGAAGAATTCTGGGTCGTCGCCGTTCCAGTAGGTCTCGTTGGTGTGGCCGGGCGGAACGCAAACCCGTTCGCGTCTGATCTGCTCGGCGAGGGTGGTCACCCGGTTGAGCACTTCGTCTCTGCCATATTTAGTCTCGGTGGCGTCGTTGCAGTACCTGAGGTCACTCGCCCAGAGCTCTCCAGACGTGAAGATGTTCAGAGCGTTAGCGGTCGTGGTGTAGTGGTAGACCGTCGTGGGCACGTCGTTGTCCGTCACGAGAGCGACTGTAGTCGCGGACCGTATCTACTGGTCAGGCTGGGTTCTCGCAAGGGTGGAAGGTGCGTTCGCAGGGTTCTGCAGGACGCTCTTGCGGCTGAGGCGGATCGCCGAATTAATTAGCAGCGAAACCAAGGCGGCGCTTGTCACCAGTTGAAGGGTTACCAGGAGAATTCACGCCCGCGAGTCCCCGGGGCCGATGATGCCACCGGTCACTACCCGCCCGACACCCCACACGAACGTCGCCCCCGTCACTAGAGCGAGGAACCAGCTGGCCGGACTTCGATGCGTCATCTGCCACCACGGGCGCGGAGGGTCGACCGGTTCGCCGTGGCCCCGAAACAGGCGCGCGCTGCACACCCAGAACCCGACGACCAGCGCCAGCGATCCGAGGTCTGCGGCGACCGGATCGACGAAGGCGGGCAACACGTATTCGGTCAGATACAAATAGCCCATGAGGACGCAAAAGGAGCCAACGACGAACCCAGCGCGCCAACCGCCCACAATCCGCATGGGCTTGCGGAATGGATTCGTCTGGCCGGTCTGGGGATCCATCATCGAATACTCCCGTTCACCGCGGTTCGTGCCGCATTGTCACAGGCTACCTTCAGCAACCAAATTACCCGGCGCCCCCATGTGGGTCACCCCGCCTCACTACGCACGCGCCCCGCTCGCGCGAAATCAACTCCCTCGTCAGTGACTCCCGCTCCTGCCAGTTAAAGCACGGCACGCGACAGAACTGAGAATCCCTCTCAGCTCCCGTCTCCAAGCGAAGGCGTATGTCACGATCAGTCTCATGACTCGTGCCTACGACTCGATCGCTGAGGGTTACGCAGTGATGAACGAGACCAGCCTCCTGAACGAGTACTACAATCGGCCAGCTATCGCCGAACTCGTCGGAGATGTTGCCGGACGGCGAGTTCTGGATGCGGGTTGCGGTTCCGGTCCGATCTTTGCCGACCTGCGCGCCGCGGGCGCCATTGTCACCGGCATCGATTCGAGCGTCGGGATGCTGGAACAGGCCAAGCTCCGACTCGGCACCGACGCTGACCTCGCGGTCGCCGATCTCGGCGAGGCCCTCCCCTACGACGACAACACCTTCGATGACGTCATCGCATCGCAGGCGCTCCACTACCTCAAGGACTGGGGCCCTACGCTGGCCGAGTTCCGACGGATCCTCAAACCCAGCGGGCGACTTGTAATCTCCGAGGAGCACCCTTCGGCTACGTTCCTCGGCGACCGGCTCTCGGGGGGCAGCTCCGAATACTTCGGAGTGAGAGCCCGAACCGAAGAATGGAACATGGGCGGGCAGAGCGCACAACTGGTGTTCTGGGACCGACCACTCCACGCGATGATCGATGCGTTCGTAGCGGCCGGGTTCCGAATCGTGACGATCAGCGAACCGGCGCCTTCCTCTGAGGCTTATGAGCTGTTCCCTGAGGAGTTCGCCAACCGACCCAGCGGCCGATTCCTGGCATTCCTGCTGTTCGTCCTCGAATCTTCAAAGCTCTGAAACTAGATCATCGGAGAAGTCGTCTCAACCGAGTCGGACGCCGAGGTTGGTCTCGTAATGGGTGAGTCCCAGTCGCTGTGCGAGGCGAATCGAGCCTAGGTTGTCGTCCCGGGACCGCCACCGGGCGAACCCACCCCGCGATACTGCTTCGTTTATCGCGGCGGTCGCGACTATGCGTCCTAAGCACCTGCTTGCGGACGCGAGGCCTCCCTCTCGCTTGCGTCGCAGGGTTTGGTTTCCCACGTCGGGTGTCGGCCTTCAACGTCGAATTAGCCGTCTACTCCCACCTGCCCTGCGAGGTAGACGATATCGATGGGTGGATCGGGCTCCGCCCAAGGCGGGTCGCCGCGACAACAAGCAGGCGACCCACCGGCGCGTGCGCTCACCACGGATCGTTGCCGGTTCACCGCGTCAGCATTGACAACCCGTGAGGAAGTCGCAATGCCAACTCAGAAGAATCCTCGTCTTTTCGCGGTGAGTGTGCGCCGGTTTGCGGCACTGATCGCCATCGTCACACTAGCTTTTGGTGCTGGGCTCATGTCCTTGGCGCCGGCCAGCACGGCTGCGGAGACAAGCGGCCGCACGGCGGCGCCTGACGACGCTCACTACTGCGACGGGTGTCAGCCGCCGCTCGAGTACACCGGCGGCCCTGTCATGGACACCGAATCTCCCGAGGGCGTTGTCGTGATCCCGGTCTTCTGGAGCCCGCCCGGCGCAGACCAGTTCCCGGACGGGTACATCAACGGCATCGACCGCTATATTGCGGACGTGGCCGCCGCGAGCGGACAGCACGACAACGTCTACTCTGTCCTGACCGAGTACAACGCGACAGCGGACGGCTCGACCACTCCCCTGCGATACCGCATTACGGCAGGCTCCCCGATCGCAGATCCGTCCGCGTTCCCAGGCAACGGCTGCACGCCGGAGTCCGACGCTGCCCGGATCTGCATCACCGATCAGCAGTTGCGGAACGAACTCGCGCGCATCATCGAGGCGAATCGGCTGCCGACGGGCCTCAGTCACTTCTACCCGGTCTTCCTGCCCCCTGGCGTCGAGACCATGGATCGTGACAAGACCACTTCCGCATCCTCGTTCTGCGGGTACCACAGCTTGTTCGGGGAGGCGTCGGACCAGGTCGTCTACGGGAACGAGCCGTTCGAAGCCTCGAACTGCGACGGGGGTCAGTCCCCCAACGGCAGTCTCGCGCTGGATGGGGCGATCAGCACCCTCAGCCACGAGCTCGCCGAGTCGGTAACGGATCCGAACGCGGAATCGAGCGCATGGCTGGACCGCACCGATCATGAGATCGGCGACATCTGCGCGGACGATTACGGCACCGCGTCAGGCTCGGTCGACCCGGCGCATCCATTCACCACGGAATACAACCAGGTGATCAACGGCGACAAGTACTACACGCAGACCGAGTTCAGCAATTCGTCCTACACGCACTACGGAATGGGATATGGATGCGCCCAGAGTGAGCGCCAGGCGACCACCGATCCCGTCAGGTCGCCGCACGACATCGCCGAAGTATTCTCGGACGTCACGCCCAACACGACCGACAAGAAGGAGGCGAAGGCGGGGCTCCGCGTCACCGTCTACGACCGCGCCGGCGACCCTGTAAGCGGAGACGCCGTGAGCTTCACGGCCTACGTCGTCTCGGGTGACGGGACCTGTGGCGATTTCAGCGCTTCCGCGGCCAGGACGGACGACGCGGGCGAAGTGACGACCACCTACACAGGCTCGCCCGACTCCGTCACATGCGCACTCGTCGCCCACGAGGCGCGTGGCGGACACTCGGGGACGAGTCGCATCTATCAGGGCAAAGCCGCCGACACCGCTCCGCAGGCTTTCGCGACCTTCCCCGCCAGTCTCGAGCCGGGCGGCGCACCGCGGACCTTCACCACGACGTTCACGAACCCCACGAACGAAGACATCCGTAGCTCGCAGGTCGAGTTCGACGTCTACGCCGGCGATAAGTCGACGGTCGCCGTCGACCGTTTCGATCTTCACGTCTCGTACAGCACCCACGGTGCCGACGGTCCCTTCACGACGCTCTCCCTGCACGGTTCAACCGCGGACGGCAGCGCGATCTACGGATTCATCTCGCCCAAGAACGGTCTCACCGCTCGCGCGAACTCCAACCTCACCGTCTATTACCGGCTGAACGCCGGCCGGGGCTTGCCGACGAAGGGCACCGCTCCCCGACTCTCACTCGAGGCCTACCTCGACCAGGTGAACCCTGCAACCGGCGCAGGCACGACAATCGCCGACACGTATGCCACAGACGTTCGGCTTGACCCCCCTCAACCGTGGTACCTGAACCCGTGGCCCTACGTCGGCCTCGCCCTCGTCCTACTGATTGTCGCCCTCTGCGTCGTGCTCCTCGTGCGACGTTCGCACCGGCGGCCCGCGGCGGAGCCTCGAGGGCTATGACGCCGTGTGTGTGATGGCTTCTCGCTTCTCCCCCGCTGGCCGCACCCACGATTTTGCCGTCCTGACAACGCACGTCTTGAGCGCTAATGTCAGCATCAACCGCCGCCCGGCGGCCGCTTCGACGAAGGGATGCCGCGATGAGTGTCAACGATCCGACCGACCCGTTACTGCATGAGTTCTCCCTCGACGCGCGGAACATGACGCGTGCCGCCATCAACGCTTTCCGGACGACGCTCGCCGTCAGCGGAGCGGTCGCCCTGATCCTCGGGATCGTCCTGCTTTTCTGGCCCGAGAAGACACTGTCGGTGCTGGCCGTCTTCCTCGGAATCTACTTCCTGATCGCCGGCATCATGCGCCTGGTCGTCGGGATCTTCACCCGCGGGATGCGCGGCGGCCCACGAACGCTGAGCATCATTCTCGGAGTCCTGCTCATCTTCGCCGGGATCGTCGCACTGAAGAACGTCTCGGCCGCCGCTGTCACGCTCGTGATCTTCGCGATAGCCTTCATCGGCGTCGGCTGGATCATCGACGGCATCATGGCGCTGGCCGAAGCCGGTCGCTCCGCGTCGTCCGGCTGGTCGATCACGTTCGGGATCCTCAGCATCATCGCCGGGATCGTCGTCCTGGTGCTGCCGGCGTCGTCCGCGGTGTTCCTGCTCTTCTTCGCAGCGATCGCGCTCATCGTGCTCGGCATCATCGGGCTCGTGCGCGCCTTCACCTTCGGGCGGGACGTCCTGAAGGCGACCGAGGGGCCGACCACGGCACCGCGCGTGGCATAGGGAAGGACGCAGCGCGGCCCCGCTCGAGCGATCGGGCGGGGCTGTCGCTGTCAGCTGTGGTTGCTGCGGCTGGGGAGGTGGCGAGCCCACCAGTCCAGGATGATGTCGAAGCGCTCACGACGATGCCGCGGACGTCCGCTGCGACTCAGTTCGTGGTCCTCGCCCGGGAAGATCACCAGCTCCGCCTCGACACCGTGACGCTTCAATGCCGCGTAGTACCGCTCGGCCTGGCCAAGCGGGCAGCGCAGGTCGTTCGCGGAGTGCAGCACCAGCGTCGGGGTTCGCACCCGATCCACGACGGCCTGCGGGCTCTGCGAGCGCATCAGGTCCGCATCCGTTCCCGTGTACTCGTCCGCGAAGAAGCTGCCGATGTCGCTCGTGCCGATGAAGGCCTCCGGATCGAGGAAGCCGCGTTCGACGATCGCCGCCGCGAAACGGTGGTCGTGGGCGATCGTCCAGGCCGTGAGGTAGCCGCCGTATGAGCCGCCCATCACCCCCACCCGTGAACCGTCGAGGCCCGGAACCCGCGAGATGGCGCCGTCCAAGAAGTCGAGCACATCGGCGAGGTCGACCGTCCCCATCCGCTGCCGAATCACGCGCCCGTGCGCCTGGCCGTAGCCGGCGGACCCACGCGGATTGCACATCACGACCGCATAACCCGCCGACACGTACACCTGGGCCTCGTCGAACAACGCGTGCGTGTACGACGCGAACGGCCCGCCATGGATGCTGAGGAGCACGGGATGCGGACCCTCGCCTTCCGGCACGAGAACCCAGCCGTGTACCGGGTAGCCGTCGCGGCCGACAATGGTCAGCTCCGTCGGGGTGACGATTCCCTCACCGCGCAACGGCGCCGAGAAGTCGGTCAAGTGGCGGAGGCCGTCCCCATCCACGACGGCGACATCGCCCGCTGTCCGCGCGTCGGCGAACGCGACGGCGACGATCTCGCCGGCCGCGCCCGCACCACCGACGACGGTGTGTTCATCTGTGAGGGTACGGCTCTCCCCCGCTGCGGTCACTTCGGTCAGCACGAGCGCTCCCCGGCGCCGGTCGAGCACGAGGACCGAGTCGTCACGGTACGGGGTGATGGCCGACTCCGTGAAGTCCACCGTCTCGGGATCGGTCAGCAGCCGCGGTGCGCCACCCGCCGCATCCACGACATACAGCGCCGTGTTCCTGGCGACGAAGTCGCGTCCGCTCTCTCCCAGGTCCTGAGCCGTGAAGAACAATCGGCCATCGGCCGTGTACTGCGCGGCCAGGACACTGAGCGAGCCGTGCCGACCGGTCAGATCCGCGGCCTCTCCCCCATCGACGGACACCAGGTAGACGTCGGAGCGCAGGTCGACATCGCGGCCGGCGTGACGCGCCGAGACGAACGCGATGCTCCGGCCGTCCGGCGAGAACGCGATCGACTCGTCATCCCACGGTCCGACCGTCAGCTGTCGCGGCTCGGCGACACCCGTCGCCGTGCCCGTTGAGCCGTCCGGCCACGGCGCAGGCGGCGGGACGGGTGCAGCGGACACATCCGGCACGGGCGCCACGAAGACGTGGGCGGGCCGGTCGATCGTGTAGCCGACGCCATTCGCCTGATATTTCAGCGTGTGGATGCGTCGGGCCCGCTCCCCGCTCGGGTCGATACCCTCGACGGTCCCGTAGCGACCCTGCTCGGGCTCCCGGCTGACGAAGGCGAGCGTCCGGCCGTCCGGCGACCAGGCGAACTCGCTCACGCCCAGTGTCCGATCCGTCACAGCGACAGGCTCTCCCCCGGCCGCGTCCACCACGTGCAGCTGCGGCGGGCGCTTGGGCTCGGCGCGCAGGAACGCCAGCAGGCGCCCGTCGGGTGAGAACTGCGGAACCGTGTCCCGGAATCCGCGCGTCAGCAGCCGCGGTGATGCATGCCCGGTCAACGGGACGGTCCACAGCTGGCCGACGGTCGCATCCGCCTCGAGCGAGGGATGTGCGACAGCGACGACCGCCCGGCCGCCGCTCGGGTGCACGGCGGGCGCTCCGACGCCGACGAGCAGGTCGAGGTCGGTCGCCTTCATACGGCTATCTTCATTCGGCTACCGTCACTCGGCGGCCGGAGCGAAGCTCGACACGTCCCCGACGAGCCGCGTGTGGTCGGCGGGGACGGGGTCTACGACCGCCGAGGCCACCTCGGCCGCGAACTCCCCGACGTTGTACAGGCGACCTGCCGCCTCCTTGCGTGCGTCGATGGCGCCCGGGTTGAGCCGGTTCAGCAGCGTCGCCGTGATCGTCCCCTCGATCATGTCGCCGGAGACGACGACGAACTCGATGCCCTTCTCGGCAAGGGTGGGAAGGAGCGCGCGCAGCGCATCCTCGCCTGCCCGCTTGCTCAGTGCGACGGCCTCGTATTCGGGCATCGTGGGCGTCGTCTCGATGAAGTGCGCCTGGTGGCTCGTGACGAAGACGACGCGGGAGCCCGCGCCGAGCAGCGGAAGCGCTGCGGTGAGCGTGCTCACCTGGGCGTCGCGGTTGAGCTTCATGGCGTAGTCCTCGGCCATGCCGGACTCCATGCCGCCCGAGGCGTTGAGCACGAGGATGTCGAGGCCTCCCCACGCCTCCTCCACTGTCCGGAACATGGCCGCGATCGAGTCGGCGTCCGTCAGATCGGCGCCCACCGCTATGGCGGTGCCGCCCTTCTCGGCGATGGAGTCGACGAGCTTCAGCGCCCGCGCCTCCTTGTTCCGGTAGTTGATGACGACACGTGCGCCGGCCTCCGCGAGATACTGCGCGGTGTCGGCGCCGATTCCGCGCGACGAGCCCGTCACGAGGGCGCGTTTGCCCGTCAGCGAACCAGGGGAAAGGGGATGTGCCACGAATGCTCCTCGGCGTCGATGTCCTGCACCCTGAGACTACCAAGTGGGTTGGATGGGCCGTCGGGCGTACCTGCTACCGTCATATCAAGCAGTGAAAGGGGGGACGTCATGGACATCACGTCCTTCGCCTGGATCGTCTGGCTCGTCCTCATCCTGGTC
>NZ_JBNDHX010000093.1:0-15087 GCF_056755275.1 Leifsonia sp. HAY1-4F | reverse complement strand
GCCCCGGATCAGTCCGGCACTCGTCGCACCCGACCACTGGGAGGGGAAGTGGGAGCTGACGTAATCCGTGCTCTCACTCGACTTGATGTAGACGAATCGTGCCCCGTTGGACCACATCGCATTCCAGTCGACGGTCGGCTGCCAGCCGCTCACATCCATCCCGAGCGTTCCACCGACGCCGAGTGCTGCCTCCGGGCTGAGCGCATACGGGGAGACGGCCGGACCTTCCGCGGCTGCCACCGTCGATCCCATGGCGTGGTCGCCTGCGGCATTCATCTGTGCGAGCGAGGGATCGGCGTCCGCGCTCGACGGCGACGGAGCCGGCGCGGGCGTGGGCGCGGGCGCGGGCGTTGAGGATGCGGGCGGCGCCGATGGCTCCGGCGTGGGGGACGCGTCCGGCGCTGCGGCTGCAACCGGCGCCGTGCTCGTGGTGGCCGACGGGGTCGGAACCGATGGCGTCGCAGCCTGAGCCGGCGTCGCCTGCAGGAGCGACAAGACGAGCGCACCGGCTGCGAGGTAACCGATTCTCATGAGGGACATCCGCTTCTTTGTGAGGAGGTGAGGTGTCCGTCGGTCGGGTCCGTCGGAGTGCGAGTCGGGGAGGGTAGGGCTCGATCAGTCTAGGGTTCAGCGTGTCGGAGCGCACGACCCTCAGTGGGGTGACACGCGCGTTCTACTCGGCTTCGGGCGCGTCTGACGCCTGAGGCCTTTCCGCGGATGCGCTGGCCGCCGCGGGATTGTGGTGCCTTCGCACGCGATACTCGCGCACGGTGAGCACGACGATAAAGATGTCGAATGCGGTCAAAGCGACCAGGGCCCAGCTGAAGTGCACGATCAGCTCATACCCCTGGTAGCCGATGAAGGCGACGAGGAAGGCGATCAGCCACGGGTAGGCCCAGAGTCTGTTGCGGAGGACGGCGACGACCAGGACCACCTTCACGATCCCGTGGGCGAGGAGGTAGATCGCGCCGAAGAGGGTCGCCGAGACGCTCATGGTGCCGGTGTAGTGGACGAGCGCGTTCGCGATGGGGTCGTTGGGGTCCTCGCGCAGCTCGTGCCGGGTGAGCGCCCGCGTCACGGCGGCGATCTGGGCCGGTGTCACCACGAGGAGCGCTGCGCCGGCGATCAGCTCGACCGCTCCGTCCAGTCCTTTGAGCACGAGGCTGACGAAGAAGGTGCGATCCAGGAGGCTCCGGCGTGTCGCGCTCACCCCCTCCACGGTACGCGCGACCGGGGCGGGCGGTTCGACTATTGCGCATCATTATTAGCTATAGCTATACTTTCTTCATGTCTAACCTCATCCAAACGACGCGGCTCCGTCTCGGGGTGACGGGAGCAGAACTGGCGCTGCGAATGGGCATCACCCAGGGCGCGGTCTCTCAACTGGAACGGTCTGAGCGCGAGGGCACGATCAGACTGGAGACCTTGGAGCGGGCCCTCGCTTCCATGGGCCGGCGCGTCGGCTACGCCTCCGTGGAGGAGAGTCCGCTGGCCCGGTATGGCGCCGAAGCCGTCACCGACGACATCAACGCTGCACTGGACTCGGGAAGCGAGACGTTCGCTCTACGGGTACTCACGCGCGCCGTCCAAGTCATCACAGATCGCAGCGATGAGTTCTGCGAACAGAACCTTGCCCGGGAGTCGGTGATCAAGGACCGCAAGTGGGAGGCGCTCTTCGGGGCGCTGTACGGGCAGGCCCTTCCCGTGAAGGACAAGCCGACGTGGGCCACACCGAGACGACTTTCCCGGCCCTGGTATGTCTCGCAGTTCGAGCCTCTTCGCGAACGTGCGAAGACGAGCACTCCTCCCGAACTCAGGCGGCTCAACATCTTCGTCGACGAGCGATCCCTGAGCCGGGCATGACTCGGGTTCCCCGAGGTCAACTCGACGTTCAGAAGCTGCGTGACCTGCTTGACGAACTCGTTAGGCGCCTCCATCTCCGAGGGGTGAGCGGCAACATCCGTATCATCGGCGGAGCGGCGATGGCCCTGCGCTTTCCAGACGATCCATCGATCAGGGTGACCGCCGATATCGATGCGGTATACGAGCCGCGCCCTGAGGTGGATGAGGTCATCGCTGAGCTGGCCGCGGAACGAGGGCTCGAGGGGTCGACTGGATCAACGCGCGCGGCGCCTCCTGGCTACGCGTAGATCGTCCTTCCGGGGAAACAGAGGGTTTCGAAGTCATCCTGGCCTCTCCGGAGCAGCTGATCGCGATGAAGATGGCGGCCGCTCGTGAACAGGATCTCCACGACCTGCGCATCCTTGCCCGAAACCTCGGCATCGACGAGCCAGAGCGGCTGGTCGAGATCGCCTACGAAATCTACGGCGAGGATTCCGTGGAACTGTCCGATCCGCGCCAGTCGTACCTCTGGCTCGCCCAGGCGGTTCTACCGGCGGCTACGGCTTCGTCGGACGCCTGACCGGCCTGCGGCCAGCGACCGGGGCGGGCGGTGGGGTCCGGCTAGAGTTGGAGGGTTCCCAACAACCCTCAGATCCTAGGAGTGGACAGGTGGCCGACGGCTTCGAGCTCTTCACCGACCGTTCCGTTGTCGCGATGCGCGTCAACGGCGAGCTGAAGGACCTCGCGACCACCGTCACGACGACCGACCTGGTGGAGCCGGTGACCATCGATTCGCCGGAGGGCCTCAGCATCCTGCGCCACTCGACGGCCCACGTGCTGGCGCAGGCCGTGCAGTCCGTGAACCCGGAGGCGAAGCTCGGCATCGGTCCGCCCATCACGGACGGCTTCTACTACGACTTCGACGTCGTCGAGGCGTTCACTCCCGGGGACCTGAAGGCTCTCGAGAAGGAGATGTCCCGCATCGTCCGGGCGGGCCAGCGGTTCGTGCGCCGCGTCGTCACCGACGAGAAGGCCCGCGCCGAGCTCGCCGGCGAGCCGTACAAGCTCGAACTCATCGGGCTGAAGGGCGGAGCGCAGCACGGCGACACGGCAGCCTTCGACGAGAGCGAGTCGGTCGAGGTCGGCTCCGGTGAGCTGACCATCTACGACAACGTCGACCCGAAGTCGGGCGAGACGGTCTGGAAGGACCTCTGCCGCGGCCCGCACCTCCCGAACACCCGGATGATCGGCAACGGCTGGGCGCTCACCCGCGTGGCCGCGGCGTACTGGCGCGGCAACGAGAAGAACAAGCAGCTGCAGCGCGTCTACGGGACGGCGTGGCCCAGCAAGGACGAGTTGCGCGCCTACCAGACGCGGATGGAGGAGGCCGCCAAGCGCGACCACCGCAAGCTCGGCGCAGAGCTCGACCTGTTCAGCTTCCCGGAGGAGATCGGCTCCGGACTGGCGGTGTTCCATCCCAAGGGCGGGATCATCCGCAACGAGATCGAGAACTTCATGCGCGAACGGCTGATCGCGAACGACTACGAGCTGGTAAACACGCCGCACATCACGAAGGCGCACCTGTACGAGATCAGCCAGCACCTCAACTGGTACAAAGACGGGATGTTCCCGCCCATGCACCTCGACGAGGAGCGAGACGCGGACGGCAACATCACCAGGCAGGGGCAGGACTACTACCTCAAGCCGATGAACTGCCCGATGCACAACCTGATCTTCCGCGCGCGCGGCCGCAGCTATCGCGAGCTGCCGCTGCGGCTGGCCGAGTTCGGGACCGTGTACCGGTACGAGAAGTCGGGCACGCTGGCCGGGCTGACGCGCGTCCGCGGCCTCACCCAGGACGACGCGCACATCTACGTGACCGACGAGCAGATCAAGGACGAGGTCGCCCGCCAGCTGGAGTTCGTGCTCGAGACCCTGCGCGGCTACGGCCTCAGCGACTTCTACCTGGAGCTCTCCACGAAGGATCCGGACAAGTACGTCGGAAGCGACGAGAGCTGGGAGACCGCGACCGAGACGCTGCGCGAGGTCGCGATCGAATCCGGGCTCGAGCTCGTCGACGATCCGGGTGGGGCCGCGTTCTATGGGCCGAAGATCTCCGTGCAGGCCCGGGATGCGATCGGACGCACCTGGCAGCTCTCCACGGTCCAGCTGGACTTCAACCAGCCGGAACTGTTCGAGCTGGAGTACAACGCGGCCGACGGCACGCGGAAGCAGCCGGCGATGATCCACCGTGCCCTGCTCGGATCGATCGAGCGGTTCTTCGCCATCCTGCTGGAGCACTACGCGGGCGCCTTCCCGGTCTGGCTGTCGCCGGTCCAGGTGGTCGGCATCCCGGTGGCGGACCAGTACGCGCCGTTCCTCGACGACGTGATCTCGCGGCTCCGCGCCCGGGGCGTGCGGGCAGAGGTGGACCATTCGGACGATCGGATGCAGAAGAAGATCCGCACGCACACCAAGGCCAAAGTGCCTTTCCAGCTCATCGTCGGCGAGGAGGACGCGTCCGCCGGGACGGTCAGCTTCCGCTTCCGGGACGGCACCCAGCGCAACGGGGTGACCGTGGATGAGGCGATCGAGCGGATCGTGGAGAGCATCCGGTCGCACGAGCTGGTCGACACGGCATGGCACGACTGAACCTCGGGTCCTACGACGCGAGCCCCGGTGAGGGCGCGGACGACACCGCGCCCGCTGCCGGGGAGCCGGTGCGCGTGGACGACCCGTCGTACCTCGTCGGCGTGCCCGACGAGTTCCAGCGGTTGTGGACTCCTCACCGGATGGTGTACATCCAGAGCGGCGCCCAGCCCACGAAGGACGACTGCCCGTTCTGCGTCGCCCCCAGCCTGAGCGACGAGGAGGCGCTGATCGTCGCCCGTGGGACGCACGCCTACGCTCTGCTCAACCTGTTCCCGTACAACAGCGGGCACCTGCTGGTGTGCCCCTACCGCCATATCGCCCTGTACGACGAGGCCACGCCGGAAGAGGTCGCCGAGATCGGCAGCCTGACCCAGACGGCGATGCGCGTCATCCGCCAGGTGTCGAAGAACGACGGGTTCAACCTGGGGATGAATCAGGGCGTGATCGCGGGAGCCGGCGTCGCCGCGCACCTGCACCAGCACGTCGTCCCGCGCTGGGCGCAGGACGCGAACTTCCTGCCGATCATCGCGAAGACGAAGGCCCTGCCCCAGCTCCTCGGCGATGTCCGCGCGACGATCGCGGCCGCCTGGCCCAGCGAGTAGCTCCCCTCCGACATTCGTGACGAATCGTCGCTCTAGCGGGGTTGAGGGCGACATTCGTGACGAAACTCGCACGGGATGCGCGGGTCAGGTCCCGGGCGCGCTCGCGTCGCTCAGGTCGTCGACGAGGCGGCCGGCCTCCTCGTCGCTCAGATCGTGCACGGTGAGCCGCAGGTGATGGGACCGTGCGGGCTGCTCGCCCAGCAGGAACTCGTCACCGGTGCGCGCCAGCCAGCCGCGCCGCATCAGGCGATCGGCGACGATCCGCGCCTCCACGGGCAGCTCGAGCCAGAGGTTGAGTCCGTCCCGGGCCTCGGCGGGGAGTCCGCGCTCGGCCAGCCGCGCGGCGAAGGCGGCGTTCCGCGCGGCGTAGTGCCGCCCGGCTTCGGCGATGGTCCGGAGCGCCGTCTCGTCCGTCAGCTGGGCGAGCACGAGCCGCTGCAGGATGTGGCTGACCCACGTGGTCCCCGGGCTGAGGCGGAAGGAGAGGCGCTCGGCCGTCTCCGGGTCCGTCGCTGCGACCGCGAGGCACATGTCCGGCCCGAGGAACTTGGACACCGAGCGCACCAGGGCGAAACGGAGGTGCCCCGGCCCGATCAGCGACTCGTAGGGGCGCTGGGACAGCATCGAGAAGTGGTCGTCCTCGATGACGAGCACGTACGGGTGGTCGGCGAGCAGCCCGCGCAACTCGGCGGCGCGGCCGGGGGAGAGGGTCGCGCCCGTCGGGTTCTGCGCTCTCGGCGTGCAGATGATCGCGCGGACTCCGGCCTCCAGCGCTGCGCGGAGGCCGGCGACGGTCATCCCTTCCGCGTCGACCGGCACCGGGACGGCTCGGTAGCCGCCGAGCCGGACCGTGTGGATGCTGGAGAGGAAGCACGGATCCTCGAGTGCCACGGCGTCGTCCCGCAAGAGTGCCTGGGCGAGCAGCCGCTCGACAGCATCCACTGCGCCGTTCGTGATGGTGATCCGCACGGGCTGATCGGGCAGGTCGTCGCGCACCCAGTCCCGTGCGCGCTCCTCGAGGGCCGGGTCGACGACGGGCTCGCCGTAGAGCACCGGACGGCCGATCGCGCCGGCCAGCGCAGCGGACGGGTCGGGGATGCGGCGGGGGTCGGGGTTGCCCGTCCCGATGTCGCGCAGCACGCTGCCGGCGGCATAGCCCTCCTGGGCGACTGCTTCCAGTCCGGCGATCACGGTCCCGGCGCGCCCGCGGGCGGTGACGACGCCGGCCTGAGCCAGCAGGCGGTAGGCGGCCACGGCGGTGTTCCGGTTGACCCGCAGCAGCTCGGCCAGCTCGCGCACCGGGGGAAGGGCGTCGCCGCGGCGCAGTGCCCCGCGCTCGTGCAGCGCGCGCACGCTGGCAGCGATCTCCGACGCCGTCGTACCCGTTATGCCGTGCTCGTCCATGTCGCTCCCCGGGAGGCTCACGCGAGCGCTCCGTTGGCGAGTCTAGCGACGCGCGCGGGGATGCTATCGTTCGGCATAGGCCAAAAGAATCTTTGTGTGCACGAGAGGGCGATGATGACAGACAACGAACAGGGCACCTTCACGGGATCGAGCCGTGTGAAGCGCGGGCTCGCCGAGATGCTGAAGGGCGGCGTCATCATGGATGTCGTCACTCCCCAGCAGGCCCGCATCGCAGAGGATGCCGGAGCCGTCGCGGTGATGGCGCTCGAGCGCGTGCCCGCCGACATCCGTTCGCAGGGCGGCGTCGCTCGGATGAGCGACCCGGACCTCATCGAGGCGATCATCAGCGAGGTGTCCATCCCGGTCATGGCGAAGGCGCGCATCGGCCACTTCGTGGAGGCCCAGGTGCTGCAGGCGCTCGACGTCGACTACATCGACGAGTCCGAGGTGCTCTCGCCCGCCGACTACGTCAACCACATCGACAAGTGGCGGTTCACCGTCCCGTTCGTGTGCGGTGCCACCAACCTGGGCGAGGCGCTTCGTCGCATCAACGAGGGTGCGGCGATGATCCGCTCCAAGGGCGAGGCGGGCACCGGCGACGTCTCCGAGGCGACCAAGCACATCCGCAAGATCACTTCTGAGATCAACGCCCTGACGTCGATGACCAAGGACGAGCTGTATGTCGCGGCCAAGGAGCTGCAGGCGCCCTACGAACTGGTGCGCGAGATCGCCGAGACCGGCAAGCTGCCGGTCGTGCTGTTCACCGCGGGCGGCGTGGCCACCCCGGCGGACGCTGCAATGATGATGCAGCTCGGCGCGGACGGCGTGTTCGTCGGCTCCGGCATCTTCAAGTCCGGCAACCCGGAGCAGCGCGCGGCGGCGATCGTCAAGGCGACCACCTTCTACGACGACCCCACGGTCATCGCCGAGGTCTCCCGTGGCCTCGGGGAGGCCATGGTCGGCATCAACGTCACCGATCTGCCTGCGCCGCACCGCCTCGCCGAGCGTGGCTGGTAAGTGCTGACCGAGGAGCGTGGCCCGAAGGTCGGCGTCCTCGCCCTGCAGGGCGACTTCCGCGAGCACATCGCGGTCCTGCGGGGCCTGGGCGCCGACGCCGTGCCTGTGCGGCGGCCGGAGGAGCTGGAGGAGATCGGCGGCCTGGTCATCCCCGGCGGCGAGTCGAGCGTGATGGACAAGCTGTCCCGCGCCTTCGGGCTCGCCGAGCCGCTGCGCGACGCGATCGCCGGGGGACTCCCGGTGTACGGGACGTGCGCTGGGCTGATCATGCTGGCCGACCGCATCCTCGACGGCATCGCCGGTCAGCAGACCCTCGGCGGACTGGATGTCGCGGTGCGCCGCAACGCGTTCGGCTCGCAGGTGGACTCCTTCGAGACGGACCTCGACATTCCGGCGCTCGGGGACGAGCCGATGCACGCGGTCTTCATCCGGGCGCCCATCGTGGAGAGCGTCGGCGAGAAGGCGACGGCACTCGCCCGGGTGGACGACGGACGCGTGGTCGCCGTGGAGCAGGGCAACCTCGTCGGCACCTCGTTCCATCCCGAGATCACCGGGGACACGCGCTTCCACAAGTACTTTCTGCAGAGGGTCCGGGACGTCGCTCGCGTACAATAGACGAGTTTTCAGACGTAAGACGAGGGAGCACCAGTGTCCGGGCATTCCAAGTGGGCAACGACCAAGCACAAGAAGGCCGTCATCGACGCCCGCCGAGCGAAGTCCTTCGCCAAGCTGATCAAGAACATCGAGGTCGCGGCGAAGACGGGCGGCGCCGACATGTCCGGCAACCCGACCCTCGTGGATGCGGTCCAGAAGGCCAAGAAGACCTCGGTCCCCAACGACAACATCGACCGTGCCATCAAGCGCGGCGCCGGTCTCACCGGCGAGTCGATCGACTACATCACGATCATGTACGAGGGCTACGGCCCTGGCGGCGTCGCCCTCCTGATCGAGTGCCTCACCGAGAACCGGAACCGCGCGGCCGCCGAGGTGCGCACGGCGATGACCCGCAACGGCGGCACGATGGCCGACCCGGGCAGCGTCGCGTACAACTTCCACCGCAAGGGTGTCATCGTCGTCCCGCACGCCGACGGTGTGGATGAGGACAGCGTCCTCGCCGCCGTGCTCGAGGCGGGCGCCGAGGAGGTCACCGATCGCGGCGAGAGCTTCGAGGTGGTGACGGAGGCATCCGATCTGGTCGGAGCGCGTACCGCCCTCCAGGAGGCCGGCATCGACTACGACTCGGCGGACGCGGAGTTCGTCGCGACGGTCAACGTCGAGGCCGACGCCGAGGTCGCACGCAAGGTCTTCCGGCTCATCGACGCCCTCGAGGACTCTGACGACGTGCAGAACGTCTACACGAACCTCGACATCAGCCCCGAGGTGCAGGCGCAGCTCGACGATGACGACGAGTAGTGCCGACGCGTAGGCCGAGCCGATGACGATCCGGGTGCTCGGCATCGACCCGGGTCTCACGCGCTGCGGCGTCGGGATCGTCGACGTGCGTCCCGACCGCAAAGCGACGCTCGTGGCCGTGACGGTCATCCGCACGCCGCCGGCGATGCCGCTCGAGGAGCGGCTCCTCGCCGTGGGCAACGGGATCGAACAGCTCCTCGACGAGCACCGTCCCGCAGTGGTGGCGATCGAGCGGGTGTTCGCGCAGCACAACCTCCGCACGGTGATGGGCACCGCGCAGGTCAGCGGCGTCGCGCTCCATTCAGCGGCGAAGCGCGGACTGCCGGTCGCCCTTCACACTCCCAGCGAGGTCAAGGCGGCGATCACGGGATACGGATCCGCCGACAAGAGGCAGGTGCAGGCCATGGTGGCGCGCATCCTCGGGCTCGCCGAGGTGCCGAAGCCGGCGGATGCAGCGGATGCGCTCGCGATCGCCATCTGCCATGCCTGGCGTGGCGGCCCGGTTGCACCGGACACCGGGGGAGGGACGGGTACGGCCCTCACCCCCGCGCAACAGGCGTGGCGCGCCGCGGAGCGCTCCGGCCGGACGTCGGGGGCTCCCCGTAGGCTGGCACGGTGATCTCCTCCCTCCGCGGCACCGTGCTCTCTGCGAGCGGCGGCACCGCCGTCATCGAGGTGGGCGGCGTCGGCTTCGCCGTGCAGCTGACGCCCGATCACGTCCTGTCGCTGCGGGTCGGAGAGGAGGCGTTCATCCATACCTCTCTGATCGTCCGTGAGGATGCGCTGCAGCTCTTCGGGTTCGCCGACCGGGAGCAGCTGGAGGTGTTCGAACTGCTCAACGGCGTCTCGGGCGTCGGGCCGAAATCCGCGATCGGCGTGCTGTCCGTGCTCTCGCCGGACGAGATCGCCGAGGCCGTGTCGGCGGACGACGACGCCCCCTTCCGGAAGGTATCCGGAATCGGGCCGAAGACCGCGAAGCTGATCGTCCTCTCGCTGACCGGCAAAATCGCGGTGATCCGACGTCCTGCACGTGCGACGAAGGCCGCCGCTGCGCCCTCGTCCGTGTCCGACAGCGTGCTCGTCGCGCTTATGGGGCTGGGCTGGCCCGAGAAGGTGGCGGCCGAGGCGGTCACCGAGGTCGTCGCCGACACCGACGAGGCGCAGCGCGACAGCGTCCAGACGCTCCTCCGACTCACCCTCGGCCGGCTCGGACCGGCGGCGCGACGATGACGGACGACCTGACGGCGCCCGAGCTCGAATCGGAGTCGGAACTCGCTTTCGAAGGCGCGCTGCGCCCGCGGAGCCTCGCCGAGTTCGTCGGCCAGGCGAAAGTCCGCGGGCAGTTGCAGCTGCTCCTCACGGCGGCGCGGATGCAGGAACGGACGCCCGACCACATCCTCCTCGCCGGCCCTCCCGGCCTCGGGAAGACGACCTTGGCGATGATCGTGGCGCACGAGAGCGGCCGTCCGCTGCGGCTCTCCAGCGGCCCCGCCATCCAGCACGCCGGCGATCTGGCCGCGCTACTGTCCTCGCTCACTCCCGGCGAAGTGCTCTTCATCGACGAGATCCACCGCATGGCGCGGTCGGCGGAGGAGATGCTGTACCTCGCGATGGAGGACTTCCGCATCGACATCATGGTCGGCAAGGGCGCCGGCGCCACGTCCATCCCGCTCGACCTGGCGCCGTTCACGCTGGTCGGCGCGACGACCCGCTCCGGCCTCCTGCCGAATCCGCTGCGCGACCGGTTCGGGTTCACGGCCCACCTGGAGTTCTACGACGAGGCGGAGCTCGCTCAAGTGCTCTCGCGGGCCGCCACGATGCTGGAGTTCGAGGTCGACCGGGAGGCGCTGGCCGAGATCGCCGGGCGCTGCCGGGGGACGCCGCGCATCGCGAATCGGCTGCTGCGCCGGGTGCGCGACTACGCTCTCGTGCACGGGGGACGTGCGGATGTGGCTGCCGTGCGCGCCGCGCTCGAGCTCTACGATGTCGATCCGCTGGGTCTTGACCGTCTCGACCGGGCCGTGCTGCACATCCTGCTGGAGCGATTCGAGGGCGGTCCGGTCGGACTCAACACCCTCGCCGTGTCCGTCGGTGAGGAGGCGGAGACGATCGAATCGGTCGTCGAGCCGTTCCTGGTGCGGATCGGGCTGCTCTCACGCACGCCCCGTGGCCGCGTGGCGACCGCTGCCGCCTGGCGTCACCTCGGGATGCCCAGCCCGCGGCGGGAATCCTCACAGGCTCCGACACTGATCGATGACATATAATCCAAGCTGGCCGTTCGGCCAACCCCCTTGCCCCCCATTGAAAGGCTCGGCAACTTAATGGATCCGTTGACCATCCTCATGGTCGTCATTCTGGCGGCCCTGGTCTTCTTCATGTGGCGCAACAGCCGTAAGCGGCGCCACGATCAGGAGCAGACGCGCTCGAAGATGGTGCCCGGAGCCGAGGTCATGACCAACTTCGGTCTGTACGGCACGCTCGTCTCGGTGAACGAGGACGACAACACGGCCGTCATCGAGACGAGCCCTGGCCACGTCGTGAAGGTGCACCGCCAGGTGCTCGCTCGCGTTGTCGAGCCGACCCCCACCGAGCCCGTCGCCGACGACGATGCCGAAACCCCCGGCATCGAGCTGAACGAGGACCACGCGATCAGCGCCGAGGACACAGACGCGACCCAGCCGGAGTACGGCGAGCGGCTCGATGACACGTCGAAGAAGCCCGGCTCGAAGAGCGACGACTAAAACATTCCCTGTGTTCCCGCGCCTCCGAGGCGCGGGAACGCTCGTAGAAAGCTGAGTTCCTGGTGGCAAAGTCGACCCCGGTCAAAAAAGCCTGGCGTTCGCTGAGTTGGCTCGGCGTCATCGTGGTAGTGCTCCTGGGCACCCTCACGGCCGGCGTCCTCCTCAGTAACGCCACCTGGTTGCCCAAACTCGCCCTCGACCTCGAGGGCGGCACGCAGATCATCCTCTCGCCGCAGGTGCAGAACGGTCAGTCCGTGCAGCAGGAGCAGCTGGATCAGGCCGTCTCGATCATCCGCCAGCGCATCGACGCGTCCGGCGTCTCCGAGGCGCAGATCTCCACCGAGGGCTCGCGCAACATCGTGGTGTCGCTGCCCGGCAAGCCGGATCAGGCGACGCTCGACCGGGTGAAGTCGAGCGCACGCCTCGACTTCCGCCCCGTGCTCGTCGCCGGCGGACCGACCAACGAGGTCGTCGGAGCGGACGGTAAGTCGACGCCCGCCCCGACGCCGGCGCCGGGACTCCAGTCCACGCCGTCGAGCAAGCCGACGAACGGCAGCGACCTCGCGTGGATCACCCCCAAGCTGCAGGCGGAGTTCAACGCCTACGACTGCAAGGCGAACGCCAAGAAGGCCACCAGCGCCGCGCCCACGGATCAGCCGCTCATCACCTGTGACGACCAGAACACGGTCAAGTACCTGCTCGGCCCGGTCGAGGTCAAGGGTCAGGACATCTCGGACGCCAACGCGGGCCTCGTGCAGAGCTCGCAGGGCGTCACCACCGGCCAGTGGGCCGTCAACATCGTGTTCAACGGCGCGGGGACCAAGGCGTTCGCCGACGTCACCACGCGGCTCGTGGCCCTCAAGGACGCACAGAACCAGTTCGCGATCGTCCTCGACGGCAAGGTCATCTCGGCTCCGACGACGCAGGCGGCCATCACGGACGGCAAGCCGCAGATCACCGGAAACTTCACCGAGACCACGGCGAAGGCGCTCGCGGACCAGCTCAAGTTCGGCGCCCTCCCGTTCAGCTTCAAGGTGCAGAGCCAGGACACGATCTCGGCGACGCTCGGAACCTCGCAGCTGCTCAGCGGTCTGATCGCCGGCCTGATCGGCCTGATCCTGGTCGCCATCTACACGTTCTTCCAGTACCGCCTGCTCGGTCTCGTCACGATCTTCTCCCTCGTCGTGGCGGGTGCGCTGTCCTGGCTCACGATCTCGCTGCTCTCGTGGCACTACGACTACCGGTTGTCCCTCGCTGGCGTCGCGGGCTTGATCGTCGCGATCGGCTTCACGGCGGACTCGTTCATCGTGTACTTCGAGCGCATCCGAGACGAGTTGCGCGACGGACGCGGGCTGGAGTCCGCCGTCGAGGCCGGCTGGGCGCGTGCACGGCGCACGATCTACGCGTCGAAGGCCACCAACCTCCTCGCGGCGGTCGTGCTGTACGTCCTCGCCGCCGCCAACGTCCGCGGCTTCGCGTTCACGCTGGGGCTGACCACCATCATCGACGTGATCGTCGTACTCCTCTTCACCCACCCGACGCTTCAGCTGCTGGCACGGACCCGGTTCTTCAGCTCCGGGCACACGATGTCCGGTCTCGACCCGCAGGCGCTCGGCGCCGTCTACCGCGGCGCGGCACGCTTCCGCGCGCCGACGGCGACGGTCGGCGTCGGCACCGCTGCACGCAGCAGCAAGGAGGCGGCTCGCCGCCAGACGATCGCCGAGCGCAAGGCGGCAGAGCTCGCCGGCGCGACGGTGTCCTCGGATCGCTCGACCGAGGGGAAGGACTCCTGATGGCCAGCCGTCTTGTGAAATTCGGTAACGACCTCTACACCGGGGCGCACTCGATCGACTTCGTCGGCCGGCGGAAGATCTGGTACGCCATCGCTGCGGTGATGGTGGTGCTCTCGATCCTGGTCCCGGTGCTGAGAGGTGGATTCAACTTCTCGATCGAGTTCCGCGGTGGATCGCAGTTCCAGATCAGCGACGTGCAGAGCACGGATACGACGAAGGCGCAGGGCGCTGTCACGAGTGTCGTGCCGAATGCCGTCTCCCACGTGAGCGTCGTCGGAGCGAACGCGGTGCGGGTCCAGACGGACCAGCTCTCGGAGTCGCAGACCCACGACGTGTCCGATGCGCTGGCCAAGGCGTACGGGGTGAACTCGTCGGAGGTGTCTGCGACGTTCATCGGCCCATCCTGGGGTGCGGACGTGACGCAGCAGTCCATTCAGGGTCTCATCGTGTTCCTCTTGCTGGCGTTCATCGCCATGGCGCTGTACTTCCGCACCTGGAAGATGTCGGCTGCGGCGATCGTCTCGCTGTTCCACGACCTGATCATCACGGCGGGCGTCTACGCGCTCGTCGGATTCGAGGTCTCGCCGGCGACGATGATCGGCTTCCTGACCATCCTCGGCTACTCGCTGTACGACACCGTCGTGGTGTTCGACAAGATCCGCGAGAACACCAAGGAGGAGCTGGAGCTCACGCGGCGGACGTTCCCCGAAGCCGTCAACCTGGCGGTGAATCAGACGCTCGTGCGCTCCATCAACACCGCGGTCGTCGCGGTGCTGCCGGTCGCGTCCATTCTCTTCATCGGCGCCTACGCCCTTGGCGCAGCCACGCTCCGCGACATCTCGCTCGCGCTCCTCATCGGCATCGTCGTCGGCACCTACTCGACCATCTTCCTGGCGGCGCCGATGTACTCGCAGTTCCGCGAGAAGGAGCCGGCCATCCGTAAGCACGACATCAAGGTGCTCTCCATCCGGCCGCGGGCCGCTGTGAAGAGCGACGCGGTCGTCGCCGCCTCGGAGTAGACACGCATGTCGGACACCTCCGCTCAGCCACGGTTCCTGCCGGACGACGAGGTGTCCGTCTCGCGTGCCCGGGAGCTGGTCGACGCCGGCGAGGCCTGGCTGCTCGATGTGCGTGAGAATCACGAATGGGAGGCGGGCCATGCGCCTGCTGCCCATCACATCCCTCTCGGTGAGCTGGGCGCTCGTCAGCACGAGCTGCCGGAGGATCGCCAGCTGCTGGTGGTCTGCCTCGTCGGGGGCCGGTCGCGGATGGTCGCCCAAGCGCTGATCGAGGCGAACTATCCTGCCGCCAACGTCGCGGGCGGGATGGCAGCCTGGCAGGCCGACGGGGGCCCGGTGGTCCGCGACGACGGTACGCCAGGAGCGATCGTCTAGGCCGACCGCGTCCACCGTGAAAGAACGGTGTGCGGGAGCGGCCATAATAGACGTCAGGAGGCGCGCGCGAATGGTTGACACAACGACATCGCAGACCGCTTCGCTGCGCCGCCTGGTGCCCCGGATCTTTTCGCGGGCTCAGCCCTCCGGGGCCGTCGACACACTGATTCGCACGGTGCGGATGCACCACCCGAAGGCCGACCTGTCGCTCATCGAGCGCGCGTATTCC
>NZ_JBNDHX010000092.1:0-15324 GCF_056755275.1 Leifsonia sp. HAY1-4F | reverse complement strand
TCCGTCGTCGGCAGCGTCAGATGTGTATAAGAGACAGGTTCCGGGCTGCGCCCTCCCGCCGAAGTGCTCGACGTTGCAGGCGCGCACGGCGTGTCGGGTGCAACTTCGAGCACCTCGGCGGAATCGGCCTCGGCGAATCGGGGACAGGGAGAAGCGGGATGGCCTGCCGGGAGCGGGGCTGCGCCTCCGCGAAGTGCTCGTAGTTGCAGGCCCGCATGGCGTGTCGAGTGCAACTTCGAGCACCTCGGCGGAATTGGCCTCGGCGGAATCGGCCTCCGCGAATCGGGGACAGGGAGAAGCGGGATGGCCGGCCGGGAGCGGGGCTGCGCCTCCGCGAAGTGCTCGTAGTTGCAGGCGCGCACGGCGTGTCGAGTGCAACTTCGAGCGCCTCGGCGGAACGGGCCTCGGCGGCATCGGCTTCCGCGGATCGGGGACAGGGAGGACCCGGATGGCCGGACGGGAGCGGGGCTGCGCCTCCGCGAAGTGCTCGTAGTTGCAGGCGCGCACGGCGTGTCGGGTGCAACTTCGAGCACTTCGGCGGAATTGGCCTCGGCGAGAGGGGCTTCGGCGGAATGGGCTTCGGCGGAATGGGCTTCGGCGGAATGGGCCTCGGCGGGTTGGGCGCACCGGGGCGCGGCTTCGGCGGGAGGTGCCTCGGCGAAGGGCGGGCGTGGGCAGGGCGTAGGCTGGTGAGCTATGTCCGATGGCCCCCTGATCGTCCAGAGCGACCGCACCGTGCTCCTCGAGGTCGCGCACGCGGACGCCTCGGACGCCCGCCACGACCTCGCGGTGTTCGCCGAGCTGGAGCGGGCACCTGAGCACATCCACACGTACCGGATCACCCGGCTCGGCCTGTGGAATGCGCGGGCCGCCGGACATACGGCCGAGGACATGCTGGGCACCCTGGAGCGGTACTCGAAGTTCCCGATCCCGCAGACCGTTACGGTGGATGTCACCGAGACCGTGGCGCGCTACGGGAGGCTGGTCATCGAGCGCGACGACGAGGGAACGCTGCTGCTGCGGTCCCCGGACCTGGCCGTCCTCACCGAGGTCGCCAGCGCCAAGCGCATCTCGCCCCTGCTGCTGCAGCGGCGCGACGACGAGACGTTCGTCGTCGAGGCGTGGGCTCGCGGTCAGCTCAAGCAGGAGCTGGTGAAGCTCGGCTGGCCGGCGGAGGACCTGGCCGGCTACACGCCCGGAACCCCGCACGAGATCGGGCTGAAGGAGGACGGCTGGGCGCTGCGCGACTACCAGCGCAAGGCGGTCACGAACTTCTTCGACGGGGGCTCCGGCGTCGTCGTGCTGCCCTGCGGCGCCGGGAAGACGCTCGTCGGCGCGGGCGCGATGGCGACCGCGAAGACGACCACGCTCATCCTGGTCACGAACACCGTGTCCGCCCGGCAGTGGCGGGACGAACTGCTGCGCCGCACCACGCTGACCGCGGAGGAGATCGGCGAGTACTCCGGCCAAGTCAAAGAGGTCAAGCCGGTCACGATCGCGACCTACCAGATCCTCACCGCGAAGCGGAAGGGCGAGTACGCGCACCTGGCGCTCCTCGATGCGCTCGACTGGGGACTCGTGGTCTACGACGAGGTGCACCTGCTTCCCGCGCCCGTCTTCAAGCTGACCGCCGAGCTGCAGGCCCGCCGCCGTCTCGGCCTGACGGCGACGCTGGTGCGGGAAGACGGCCGCGAGGGCGACGTGTTCAGCCTGATCGGGCCCAAGCGCTTCGACGCTCCGTGGAAGGAGATCGAGGCCCAGGGGTTCATCTCCCCCGCCGCCTGCTACGAGGTGCGGATCGACCTCCCGCCGTCGGAGCGACTCAGCTACGCCGCAGCGCCCGACGACGAGCGGTACCGTCTGGCGGCCACCGCCCCGGCGAAACTCGACATCGTCCGCCAGCTGGTCGAGCGGCACGAGGGCGAGCGCATCCTCGTGATCGGCCAGTACCTCGACCAGATCGACGAGCTCGCCGACGCTCTGGATGCGCCCCGGCTGACCGGCGCGACCCCCGTGGATGAGCGTGAACGGCTCTACCAGGAGTTCCGCGACGGGCGCACCAAGCTGCTCGTCGTCAGCAAGGTCGCGAACTTCTCGGTCGACCTGCCCGAGGCGACGGTCGCCATCCAGGTGTCCGGCTCGTACGGCAGCCGCCAGGAGGAGGCCCAGCGTCTCGGACGCCTGCTGCGGCCCAAGGAGTCGGGACTCTCGGCCAACTTCTACACGCTCGTCGCCCGGGACACCGTGGACCAGGATTTCGCGCAGAACCGCCAGCGCTTCCTGGCCGAGCAGGGCTACTCGTACACGATCCTGGACGCGCACGCGCTGCAGGCGGCGTGACGCCGGCCGCAATCAGCGTCGCCGCCGGCGACAGCGACTACCCGCCGTCCGAATACTGCGGCTGAGCGCGGGCAGCGGGCAGCGGCAGCGCGCGCGGGCAGTGCGGGCAGCGGCAGCGGCAGCGCGCGGGCAGCGCGGGCAGCGGCAGCGGCAGCGCGCACGGGCATCGCCCGCTGAGTCAGCCGAGGATGCGGGCGAGCGTCGCGCGCGCCTCCGCATCGGCGGGGCGGTCACGCACGACGATCGCGGCCTTCCACAGCGCCCAGCCGCAGGCACGCGACCAGGTCGCAGCATCCAGGCCGACGACCTCCACGAAGGCGTCGCGGGCCGCTCCCTCGAACATCGTCCACGCCGGGACCAGGTCGCACGCCGGGTCGCCGACGCCGGACGTGCCGAAGTCGATCACAGCGGACAGCGCGCCGGACGCATCGACCAGCAGGTTGCCGGGCGCGACGTCGCCGTGGAACCAGACCGGCGGGCCCTCCCACCGGGAGGCGGTCGCCTCCGTCCAGAGCGCACGCGCCCGGTCGGCGTCGGCGCCCAGCACGGGGAACGCCGCGAGCGCCTCCTCCCCGTACACCTCGGGCGGCGCGCCGCGGAAGAAGTTGTGCGTGCCGGGTCCCGGCGCACCGTCGACCGGCGCGGAACGCAATGCCACGAGGAAGCGCCCGATCGCCTCGGCGAGCGCCACATCCCCGGACACGTCGCTGCGCAGCACCGCCGGGGTGCCCGGCAGCCACCGGTAGACCGACCACGGCAGCGGGTACTCGTCCACCGGCGCCCCCTCGGCAACCGGCTGCGGGATGGGCAGCGGCAGCAGCGGCGCGAGTCGCGGCAGCCAGAGCTGCTCCTTGGCGACCTGTTCGCGGTATCCCCCGGCGCTCGGCAACCGGACGCTCAACTCGTCCCCGAGCCGGAAGGTCCGGTTGTCCCATCCGTCGTGCGGCACCGCGTGGATGGGCAGCCCGCGCCACTGCGGGAACTGCGCGCCGACGAGCCGGCGGACCAGCGCGGCGTCGATGTGGGGCCGGAGCTCTGCGTCAGTTCCGGACATACCGCAGCAGCAGGGTGTCGTCTCCCGTCAGCGTGTGCGCCAGGCGCATCCCGAGCGGCACGATGGGTGCGGCGCCGATCGCGATGCGCGACGCCGTGCCGCCCTCCAGCTGGGGACTGATCGTCAGGCACAGCTCGTCGACGACACGTGCCGCGATCAGGTCGGCGAACAGGTGCGGGCCGCCTTCGCAGTGGATGCGCGTGAGCCCCCGCTCGTGAAGCACCGCCAGCCCGCGGTCGGCCTGCACCCGGTCCCGCCCGCACACGACCACGTCGGCGACATCGGCGAGCGCCTCCCGCATCTCCGGCCGGGACAGCTCGGTGGTCAGCACGATCGGGCGCTCCGGCGCATCCTGGAAGATGCCGCTGCGCGGGTCGAGATCGAGCGCAGCGGACACGATCGCGAACACCGGGTTCGGCGTCATCCCCGCCCCGCTGCGAGCGCGCTCCGACACCGGGTCCACGCGCATCGGCCCGTAGCCTTCGGCCCGCACGGTTCCCGCCCCCACCAGGACGACGTCGCAGAGCCGCCGCAGCAGGGCGAAGACGCGGCTGTCCGCGTCGTTCGAGAGGCCTCCGGACAGACCCTGGTGGGTGGCCGCCCCATCCACGCTGCTGACGAAGTTGACGCGCAGCCACGGTTCGCCCGCACCCTCGGTGTAGAGCGCGGTGATGTCGTCGTCGCTGAGCCCGGTCTGCGAGGGCAGCGGCGACAAGCGGTGGATGGCCGGCTCAGTCATTCACGTCTCCCAGGTTGTGCTTCAGGTAGGCGGGCTCGCGCAGTCCCAGGATCGCCTCCGTCATGCGCACGGCGGCGACCGAGGCGCGCACGTCGTGCATCCGCACGATCCTGGCGCCGTTGACGATGCTGATGACGGCGGCCGCGAGCGAACCCTCCAGCCGCTCTGTGCGCGGAGCGTCGAGGGTCTCGCCGATGAAGTCCTTGTTCGAGACGGCGGCGAGCGTCGGGAACCCCAGGTCGGCGATCTCGCCGAGCCGCCGCGTGAGCTCCAGCGAGTGCAGCGTGTTCTTGTTGAGGTCGTGGCCGGGATCGAGGATGATGCGCTCCTCCGGCACGCCCGCCGCGGTCGCGCGTTCCACGCGGTCGAGGAGGAACGCTGCGACATCGGCCACGACGTCGTCGTAGTGCGGCCGCGGGAACGGGCGGCGCGGCTCGGCCAGGCTGTGCGTGATGACGAGCGTCGCCTCGCTGTCGGCGACGACCGGTGCGAGCTCCGGATCCCAGAGCCCGGTCGTGTCGTTGATGACCGTCGCTCCGGCCGCGATGGCGTGTTGTGCGACGGCGGAGTGGAACGTATCCACCGAGATCACCACGTCGGAGCCGGCGCGCAGCGCCTCCACGACCGGCACGACGCGCTCCAGCTCCTCCTCCACGGGCACCGGCTCGCCCGGCGCGAACGGCGCTCCGCCGATGTCCACCCAGTCCGCCCCGAGCGCGACGGCCTCGAAGCAGGCGTCCACGGCGCGGTCGAACGCGTAGGTGCGGCCCTGGTCGAAGAAGGAGTCGGGGGTGCGGTTCACCACGGCCATCACCGCCACCTGGCGCGAGAAGTCGAAGGTGCGGGCTCCGATCCGCCGCACGGGGACGCGCAGCGGGGGCAGGTACGGCGTGGCGCGCGCGTCAGAGAGCGGCAAGGTCGACGCTCTCGTCGGCGAGCCGGTCCGCATCCAGCCGCTCGCCGGACCGGATCAGTCGCTGGATGTCGTCCTGCACATCCCACACGTTGACGTTCATGCCGGCGACGACACGGTCGTTCCGCACCCAGAACGCGATGAACTCACGCGACTCGACATCGCCCCGGTACACCACCTGTGCACCGGCGGCGAGCGGCGCATAGCCCGAATACTCCATGCCGAGATCGTATTGGTCCGAGTAGAAGTACGGGATGTCGTCGTACGACGCCCGGTCGCCCAGGATGGCATGGGCGGCGACCTTCCCGCTCGCGATCGCGTTCGCCCAGTGCTCGCTGCGGAGGTGCCGGCCGATGGCGGGCAGGAACGCGTCCGCCAGGTCGCCGACGGCATAGACGTCTTCGATGCTCGTGCGCATCCCCTTGTCAGTAAGGACGCCGTTCCCGAGCCGGACGCCCGAGCGCTCGGCGACCCGCGTGTTCGGCACAGCCCCGACGCCGGCGACCACGACATCCGCCGGGATCCGCTCCCCCGACCCGAGGACGACCGCCTGCTCCGCCCCGCCGTCGACCGCGACCACCTCCGCTCCGTTGTGGAACACGACCTCGTTCTCCCGGTGCAGCCGCTCGAACACTCCGCCGAGCTCGCGTCCGATCGCCCCGCTGAGCGGAACGGCCGAGTGCCCGATGACCGTGACCTCGTTGCCGTACCCGCGGGCGGCGGCCGCAACCTCCAGGCCGATCCAGCCGGAGCCGGCCAGCACGACCCGCCGTCCGCCGACCTCGAGCGCCGCCCGGAGCCGGCTCGAGTCCTCCCGTGTTCGCAGGGGGAACACCGCGCCGTGGCCGCTGCCGGGCACGCCGAGGGGACGCGCGCTCGCGCCGGTCGCGAGCACCAGGCTGTCGTAGGTGATGCGTCCGCCGTCCGAGACGAACAGCTCGTGGGCGGCCGGGTCGAACGATCCCGCCTCCACCCCCGGAAGGAACTCGACCGCGTTGTCCGCGTACCAGTCGGCGGGATGCACGTCCCCCTCCTCGATCGGGGCGTCGCCCTTCAGGTACTCCTTCGAGAGCGGCGGCCGGATGTACGGAGCGTGCTCCTCGGCTCCGAGCAGCAGGATGCGGCCATCGAAGCCGCGTTCGCGCAGTTCCGTGGCGACGGTCGCTCCGGCGAGCCCGGCGCCGGCGATGAGGACGGTGGGTTTCGACATGACATCAGCATCCACTCTTCACACGGCGGACGCCACCACCGCCCACCTACGGCGCACCGACGGCTCACAGAGAAGACTCAGCCCACGCGCAGATACTGTCTCCATGAACGCCGGACCTCGCATTCTCATCGTCGACGACGAGCCGAACATCCGCGACCTGCTCACCACCAGCCTCCGTTTCGCCGGCTTCGCCGTGCGCGCGGTCGGCAACGGAGCACAGGCCATCTCCGCGGTCCTCGAAGAGGAGCCCGACCTGATCATCCTCGACGTCATGCTGCCGGACATGAACGGCTTCGGTGTCACCAAGCGCCTCCGCGGCGCCGGGTACACCGCGCCCATCCTGTTCCTCACGGCGAAGGATGACACCGAGGACAAGATCACCGGCCTGACGGTCGGCGGCGACGACTACGTGACCAAGCCGTTCAGCCTCGACGAGATCGTCGCACGCATCAAGGCCATCCTGCGCCGCACGATGCAGGCCGACGAGGACGCGGTCATCCGCGCCGGCGAGCTGACCATGGACCAGGACACCCACGAGGTCTTCGTCGGAGACACCCCGATCGAGCTCTCGCCGACCGAGTTCAAGCTCCTGCGCTACCTCATGCTCAACCCGAACCGGGTGCTGTCGAAGGCGCAGATCCTCGACCACGTCTGGGAGTACGACTTCAACGGCGACGCGGGCATCGTCGAGTCGTACATCTCGTACCTGCGGCGCAAGGTGGATGCGCACTCCAGCGAGCCGCTCATCCAGACCAAGCGCGGCTTCGGCTACATGCTCAAGGCCGCGAAGGCCTGAGGTGCGCCGCCCGGCGCACGGCTTACACATGCCCGGCACAGCATCCCCTGCATAGACTGACGGCCTGATGCACTCACGCCTGCTCGACCGCTGGAACGCGATCTCCCTGCGAACGAAGATCACGGGCGTGACCGTGCTCATGCTGACCCTCGGGCTGCTCGTCACCGGCATCGGCACGATGTCGATGCTGAAGCCGGTGCTGCTGGACCAGTTGGATGCGCAGCTCGCCGCGGCCTCGGGCGCGTCGTACCTGAACACCTACCTCTACGGCGGCGGGTCGGACAACGACAAGATCGCCACCGACGCGAGCCCCTCGGACTACTTCGCGGCGCTGTACGACTCCAACGGCACGCTGGTGCGTTACAACTGGACCAACATCCCGTATTCGCACCGTCCGGCCATCCCGCGCTCGCTGACCGTGCCGGAGGGCAAGGCGATGCCGGCCGGCGGCTACACGCTCCCGAGCAACGACGGTCGCACCACCTACCGCGCGCTCACCCAGACGGTGACCTTCGCCGGCCCGGACGGCGAGCTCGGCACAGCGATCGTCGCGACGTCGACCTCGCAGATCGACACGGTGATGGCGAGCTTCCTCGCGATCTTCCTCCTCTTCGGCGTGATCGTGATCGTCGTCGGGGCCGGCCTCACCCGGATGCTCGTCACGACGACGTTCGCGCCGCTGCGCGAGGTGGAGCAGACGGCCGCCGCGATCGCCGACGGCGACTTCAGCCAGCGCCTCGGGGGCGCCACCCCGAACACCGAGGTCGGGCGGCTCAACCGCTCCCTCAACACGATGCTGAACCGCATCGACCGTGCGTTCAGCGACCGCGCTCGCACCATCGACCAGATGCGCCGGTTCGTCGGCGACGCCTCCCACGAGCTGCGCACACCGCTGGTCTCGCTGCGCGGCTACGCGGAGCTGTACCGGATGGGCGCCCTGCAGACCCCCGAGGATGTGGCCCAGGCGATGGACCGTATCGAGAAGGAGGCCATCCGCATGGGCATCCTCGTCGAGGATCTGCTGGAGCTTGCCCGCCTGGATGAGACCAAGCCCCTCGAGGTCAGCCGGGTGGATCTGGTGAAGATCGCACAGGACGCGGCGATGGATGCGATGGCCGGTTCCCCGGGCCGCGTGGTCACTGTGCTGACGCCCGAGCCGGTGGCGGCCGAGCCGGCTCCGCCCATGGCGACGTCTGCGCAGTCGATGGCGGCCCAGCGCGTGGCCTCCCGGACGACCGTGTCCAAGCCGGTCGCGGCGAGGTCGGGCACGTCGAAGGCGGCTGTGTCGAAGGCGGCTGCGTCGAAGGCGGCTGCGTCGAAGGCGGCTGCGTCGAAGGCGGTCGCCGCGAAGACCGTCGGGTCCACGCCGATCCTCTCTGGCGCGGACGACGTCTCCGAACCCGGGTTGGACACCGTCCCGATGCAGGTGCCGGACGACGCGGGTTCCGCCGGCCGGCCGTCGAACGCGACGGGTCCGATCGCGTTCGCGGGCTCCGCGCTGGCGCGCCTTCGCCGGGGAAGCCGGGGCCGGCGACCGAACACGGAGACCTTGACGATCACGACGGCCGAGCAGGTGGTCCTCGGCCGTCCCTCGCCCGCCGAGCCGGCGATCGTCATGGCCGAGGAGAACAAGCTCCGCCAGGTCGTCACGAACCTGATGGGCAACGCCCTCCGCTACACGCCCGAAGGCAGCCCCATCGAGATCGCCGTGCAGATCGACCACCGCACCGAGCGGGCACTGCTCGAGGTGCGGGACCACGGCGAGGGCATCCCGCCGCAGATCCGCGAGAAGATCTTCCAGCGCTTCTGGCGCGCCGACACCTCCCGCGCCCGGGAGACCGGCGGCAGCGGCCTGGGACTTGCGATCGTGTCGTCCATCGTCACGGCCCACCGCGGCACCGTCGAGGTCGTGGACACGCCGGGCGGCGGAGCGACGTTCCGGGTGTCCCTCCCCCTCGCCGGGTCGGCTGCCGCTCCCAAGCCGCTGACGGCCTAGCGCGACCGTCCTCCTCCGCAGCCTCGGCGTCCTCGTGAGACCATCCATGGACGGTGTACCACCGACCCGAACGCGCGCTGCGTCGTCGCCGTGGCCACCAAGCAACCCGCGCGTTCCCCATCGCGCCGGAGGTCTTCGCGTACCTGGAGGCGCATCCAACTCTCGCTGAGCCGCTGCGCCGCGCCGCGCTTCCCGCACATCGGGTGGTCCCAACACGCCGTTACGCCACGGGCCCACGCGGTGTGTTGGGACCACTCGATGAGGGTGAGTTCTCGCCCGGCGCGTGCGCTGTCGTGCGGCGGCAGCAGGCGGGGCGGACGCGAAAAGGGCGCCTCCCGAAGGAGACGCCCTCTTCAGTGGTGGTCTGGACTCAGAAGTCCATGCCGCCGCTCGGGTCGCCGACCGGAGCGGGGTTCCGCTCCGGCTTGTCGGCGACGACGGCCTCGGTGGTGAGGAACAGCCCGGCGATCGACGCAGCGTTCTGCAGCGCGGAGCGGGTGACCTTCACCGGGTCGTTGATGCCCGAGGCGAGCATGTCGACGTACTCGCCGGTCGCGGCGTTGAGGCCGTGGCCGACCGGGAGGTTGCGGACCTTCTCGACGACGACGCCGGCCTCGAGGCCCGCGTTGATCGCGATCTGCTTCAGCGGAGCCTCGATGGCGACCTTGACGATGTTCGCGCCCGTGGCCTCGTCACCGGTCAGCTGCAGCTTCGCGAAGGCGACCTTGCCGGCCTGGATGAGGGCCACGCCACCACCGGCGACGATGCCCTCCTCGACGGCGGCCTTCGCGTTGCGGACGGCGTCCTCGATGCGGTGCTTGCGCTCCTTGAGCTCCACCTCGGTGGCCGCACCCGCCTTGATGACGGCGACGCCGCCGGCGAGCTTGGCGAGGCGCTCCTGCAGCTTCTCGCGGTCGTAGTCCGAGTCGGTCGACTCGATCTCGTTGCGGATCTGCTGCACGCGACCGGCGATGGCCTCGGGGTCACCCGCGCCCTCGACGATCGTGGTCTCGTCCTTGGTGATGACGACCTTGCGGGCCTGACCGAGCAGGTCGAGGGTGACGTTCTCGAGCTTGAGGCCGACCTCCTCGGAGATGACCTGGCCGCCGGTGAGGATCGCGATGTCCTGCAGCATGGCCTTGCGGCGGTCGCCGAAGCCCGGAGCCTTGACGGCGACGGACTTGAAGATGCCGCGGATCTTGTTGACGATCAGGGTCGCCAGAGCCTCGCCGTCGACGTCCTCAGCGATGATGAGGAGCTGCTTGCCCGCCTGGATCACCTTGTCGACGATCGGCAGAAGGTCCTTGATGTTGGAGATCTTCTGGTTGGCGATGAGGATGTACGGGTCCTCGAACACCGCCTCCTGGCGGTCCTGGTCGGTCACGAAGTACTGCGACAGGAAGCCCTTGTCGAAGCGCATGCCCTCGGTGAGCTCCAGCTCGGTGCCGAAGGTGTTGGACTCCTCGACGGTGACGACGCCCTCCTTGCCGACCTTGTCGATCGCCTCGGCGATGATCTCGCCGATGGTGGTGTCGCCGGCGGAGATGGAGGCGGTGGCCGCGATCTCCTCCTTGGTCTCGACCTCCTTGGCGGAGGCGATGAGCTCCTCGGTGACCGCCGCGACGGCCTTCTCGATGCCGCGCTTCAGGGTGATCGGGTCGGCGCCGGCGGCGACGTTCCGCAGGCCCTCCTTGACCAGGGCCTGGGCGAGGACGGTCGCCGTGGTGGTGCCGTCGCCGGCGACGTCGTCGGTCTTCTTCGCGACCTCCTTGACGAGCTCCGCGCCGATCTTCTCGTACGGGTCGTCGAGCTCGATCTCCTTCGCGATGGAGACGCCGTCGTTCGTGATGGTCGGGGCGCCCCACTTCTTCTCGAGGACGACGTTGCGGCCGCGCGGGCCCAGCGTCACCTTGACCGTGTCGGCCAGGGTGTTCAGGCCGCGCTCGAGGCCGCGGCGCGCGTCCTCGTTGAAAGCAATGATCTTTGCCATGTGTTTCTCGTCCCTCCCGGACGTCTGCGAAAGATTCCGTGTGATTAGCACTCGATCAGATGGAGTGCTAAAGCGATTCTGGCACTCGACCCGGTCGAGTGCAAGACGAGCCGACCGGCAACGCAGAAGCGCCGCCCCTTTCGGGACGGCGCTTCGCCATTCGGATGTCGCTGCTGCTCAGGCCAGCCGCACCGATTCGGCCTGCGGGCCCTTTTGCCCGGAGCCGACCTCGAACACGACCTGCTGGCCCTCTTCGAGAACCTTGTATCCCGCCATGTCGATCGCGGAGTAATGAACGAAAACGTCCTGTCCCCCATCTTCGACGGTGATGAAGCCGTAGCCCTTCTCAGCGTTGAACCACTTCACGGTCCCAGTCGCCATGCATTACTCCCATTGCTGTGTCGCTCGCGCGATCCGGCGTCGCACGTTGAATCCCGATCCTAATGCGTGTAATCCGCTGGGTCACCAGTGTTTTCGCGAATCGATTCCCAAAAGAGTCGAAAGTTAAACACGCACGAAACAAAGGGGATGCGCGGGCGCGAACGCGCCCCGTCCGGCCACCCGATTCGTCACGAATGTCGCCCCCAGCACGGCCGGAGTGCACATTCGTCACGAATGTCGCCCCCAGCACGGCCGGAGTGCACATTCGTCACGAATGTCGCCCCCACCCGAGCCGGAGTGCACATTCGTCACGAATGTCGCGGGCGTCAGCCGGTGAAGTTGGCCCCGATGACGACGGTGATGTCGGCGCCCGTGTCGTCGTACGCCGTGCTCTGCTGGATGGTCGCCCCGGGGAGGGACTGGGCGACGCCGAGGGCGGCGGCCTGGGTGGCCGGCTTCCCGAAGTACACGACCGTCGCCGCGATGGCACTGTTGTCGGCGTTCGCGTACGAGCCGACCTTCCATCCCGCGGCGGTGAGCTTGTCGGCCACGGTCTTGGCGAGTCCCGTCGTCGTCGTGCCGTTGAGCACGTTCACGTTGAGGGACGGGTCCACCGTCGGGACGATCGTCGGCGTGGGTGTCGGCGTCGGGGTGGGCGTGTGCGACTGCGACCGGCTGGCGAAAGGGGACGAGCCGTGGAAGTCGATGGTGCCGTTGACCAGGGAGAGACCGAAGATGCCGGCGCCGACGAGGATCACCGTCACCAGGGCGGCCCAGCCCACGGCGATCCAGCCGCGTCCGCGCGGCCGCGGAGCCCGGTGAGCGCCGACGCGCTGCAGGTCGTCCGGGATCTCGTCGAAACGGTCGCGGGGGAACTTCTCTGCCATCGGGGGATGCGGTCCTTGGGGTCAGTCGCCGGACGGGAGGGTCCGTGCGTGTCGTGCGGCCAGTCTCGCCTCGCGCAGCCGCAGCAGCCTCTTGACGAGCATGGGGTCGTGGCGGAGAGCCTCCGGGCGGTCGATGAGGGCTCCGAGCACCTGGTAGTACCGGGCCGCCGACAGACCGAACTCCTCGCGGATGGCCTGCTCTTTGGCTCCAGCGTGACGCCACCACTGGCGTTCGAACGCGAGGATCGCGGCATCCCGATCGCTCAGCTGGTCCGTTTCCGAGGGCTCCTGGTAGGCAGCGGGTCGTTCGTCGGCTGACCGGGTCACGAGCACCGCCTTCCCTCGTCGCGGACGCCGGGCGGTGGCCGGAGGTGCCGGTCGCGCCCCGCGCTCGCCGATCATCCTAGGGTGCGGGTCCTGTGTGTTCCCCCTTTCGTCGCGGCACGTCGCCCGAGAGAACCGGGAACATCGGCCCGCATGCCCCCGTTTAGTCTGGAGACGAGGAAAGGCAGAGGTATGGCACAGAACGAGACGTCCCCCGACGGTTACACCGTGGCCAAGAGCGAGGACGAGTGGCGCCGGGAGCTCAACCCGGAGCAGTACGCCGTGCTCCGCGAGGCGGCCACGGAGCGCCCCTGGACCGGCGAACTGCTCGACGAGGGCCGCGCCGGCCTCTATACCTGCGCCGCGTGCGGTGCGGAGCTGTTCAAGTCCGGCACGAAGTTCGACTCGGGATGCGGCTGGCCGAGCTTCTACGAGTCGGTGCGCCCGGAGGCCGTTCAGCTTCTCGAGGACGACACCCTCGGGATGGTCCGCACGGAGGTGCGCTGCGCGGCCTGCGGCTCGCACCTCGGGCACGTGTTCCCGGACGGCTTCGGCACGCCGACCGGTGACCGCTATTGCATGAACTCGCTCTCGCTGAACTTCACGCCGGAGGCCTGATGGGCCGGGATGCGGCGAGCGACGGCGCGGCGAGCGACGGCGCGACCGATCTCGCGAACCGGGTCGCCTCGCGGCGGTCGTACTCGCGTGTGACCACCGAGGCGCCGACGCATGAGCAGCTCCTCCCGCTGGTCGCGGCGGCCGGCCGGGTGGCCGATCACAGCGCCCTGCACCCGTGGCGCATCATCGAGCTCCGCGGCGACGCCCGGGAGCGGCTCGGCCGGGCCTTCGTGAAGGATGCGAAAGCCAGCGGTTCCGAAGCCGAGAAGCTCGCGGCGAAGCCGCTCCGCTCCTCCCTCCTTCTGGCGATCGTCTCGGTGCGCACCAAGAGCGAGAAGGTGCCGGGCTGGGAGCAGGACGCGGTCGCGTCCGGCGTGGCCCATATCCTGAGCCTGCTGCTGCACGACGCAGGCTGGGGTGTGATGTGGCGCACCGGTCACCACACCCGGTCGAAGGCGGTCCACGCGATGCACGGCCTGGCCAAGAACGAGCGGCTGCTCGGCTGGCTGTATGTGGGCGGCATCCCGGCCGACACTAAGGAGGGGCACCGCAAGTCGGTCGACCCCGAACGGTTCCTGACGACGCTGGAGTAGGCGACACAGCTGGTCGGCTCAGACCGGCCTCCACCGGTCGCTCAGGCCGGCCTCCACCGGTCGCTCAGGCCGCGTGCCGCCGGAAGCTCCAGCGGACACCGGCGACCGCGACCGCCACGATCGCGAGCAGCGTTCCCCCGATGGTCGAGAACGCGAGGACATGGCCGGAGGTCGGGAGCAGGAGGTCGAGCAGCAGCGCCGCCAGCAGCTGGCCGGCGACCGTGGCGAGACCCAGGAGCAGCACGCCCGTGATGCGGACGAGGTACGCGGTCACGCCGATGAAGACGCAGCCCATCGCGCCGCCGACGTAGAGCCAGGGATCGGGAGGCAGCTGCTTCGGGAGCCCGACGAGCATCCAGTGGGCGAGCATGAGGACGACGAGCACGATCGTCCCGGCGGCGAAGTTGATGAAGGTCGCACTGATCGCGCTCGCGGCGACGACGCGGACCCGGCCGTTCACGGCCTGCTGCCAGCCCGTGCCGAGGCCGGCGAGGAGTGGCAGCACCATCATCCATATCGGGGCGCTTCCGCCGAGCTGCGCCGACACCGCCCATGTCACCGCGACCAGGGCGAGCAGGGCGCCGACCAGGCGCGCGGCCGTCAGGGGCCGGCGACCGCCCGGGCCGATGCCGACCCGGTCGAGGACCAGCCCGCTGACGGTCTGGCCGGCGACGACCGCGACGGTGAACAGAGCGACCCCGAGAGTGGCAGCCGTCAGTCCCTGGGCGAGGACCAGGAACGAGCCGGCGACGCCGCCGAGGACGTACCACCAGCGCAGTTCGCCGGCGCGCACCGCGGCGGCGACCTGCGCGAGTCCCCGGCGCCCGGCGGGAGCGACGGCGAGCATCACGGCGAGGATGACGAGGCCAGAACCGAACGAGATGGCCGCGGCCGTGAACCCGTCGCCGAGACGGCTGCCGAGCGCTCCGTTGATCCGGGTCTGGACGGCGACGAGCGCACCGCAGACGAGCACGAAGACCAGTGCCAGCCAGAGCGGGAGGGATCGAGGAGTCGCTTCTCCCGTCCTCTGCTCGGCATTCGGGCCCGGGTGCTCGGCGTGGGGGCCCGTGTGCTCGGCTTTCGCCGCCCGTCGCTCAGCGCTGCCGGCTATGGCGCCGGCGCTTCCCCGTCGGTGGGTTCCGGCTGCGGGAGCCAGTCCAGGTTCTCCTCCGGCCGACGACTTTCTCCTCGCTGAGGTCGTCGTCGTCGTTCTTCTTGTCGCTCATGCGGCAACCCTACGCCGAGCCTGCGACACCGCCAGGGAGGTCGGCGAGCGCTCCGAGCGGGGACTCGACCGCATCCGCGACCTCCCGCAGAAAGGCCGCCGCGACGCCGCCGTCGGTGACCCGGTGATCGAACACGAGGGACAGCTGCAGGATGCGGCGCGGCACGATCGCGCCGTCCACGACCCAGGGTCGCTCGATGGCCCGGCCGAGACCCAGGATCGCCACCTCGGGATGGTTGATGATCGCTGCACTGCCGT
>NZ_JBNDHX010000091.1:0-15398 GCF_056755275.1 Leifsonia sp. HAY1-4F | reverse complement strand
TCCGTCGTCGGCAGCGTCAGATGTGTATAAGAGACAGGTTGCAGGCGACACGCGGTGCGAGGGTGCAACAACGAGCACCTCGGCGAGAGCTGGCGGAGTGGAGGCGGACTTGCGAGGCGAGGCGGACGCGCTGAGTGGGCGTGGCAGACGCCGGAGTGGGGGCGCGGGGGCTAGGGGAGGGGGTCGGCGTGCTTGCCCGCGGCCTGGGGCGGCGCCTGCTGCGTGCGGAGGAGGTCGCGGATCTCGGTGAGGAGGTCGAGCTCGGTGATCGGCGCGTCGGGCTCCACGGCGCCCTTCTTGCGGAGGCGGTCCATGCGCGACTTCAGGTGGTTGATCGGGTAGACGAAAACGAAGTAGACGACCACGGCGATGATCAGGAAGTTGATGATCGCCGCGAGGACGGCGCCGAACTTGATCTCCGCGTCGCCGACGGGGAAAACGAGCGCCTTGTCGAGACCCTGGGTCTTGGCGACGGCGCCGATCAGCGGGTTGATGAGGTTGGTCACGATCGAGGTGACGACCGCGGTGAACGCGGCACCGATCACGACCGCGACAGCCAAGTCGATCACGTTACCGCGGAGGATGAACTCCCGGAATCCTTTGAGCAAGACCGATCCTTTCGAGGAGGAGGGGTGGTCGCGGATCCGCTAGGCGGCGGAACCGGAGGACGAGCTCGATCCGGACGAACCGGACGAACCGGAGGAGGACGACGAGCCCGAGGAGGAGGACGAGCCGGACGAAGACGATGAGCCGGACGACGACGACCCCGACCCGGACGAGGACGACCCCGAGCCGGACGAGGACGACCCAGACCCCGACGATGACCCCGATCCCGACGACGAGCCGGACCCCGACTCCGCCCCGGCCTTCTTCGTCCCCCCGCGCGAGTCCGTCCGGTAGAACCCGGACCCGTTGAAGGTCACGCCGACCGTGCCGAACACCTTGCGCAGCGAACCGCCGCAGTTCGGGCACACCGTCAGAGCGTCGTCGGTGAAGGCCTGCTGGATGTCGAAGGAGCTGCCGCAGTCGCGGCACGAGTACGAGTAAGTGGGCATTGTCTTTCCGCTGCGTGGGTCAGGTGGTGCGGGGCTCAGGTGAACTGGACGATCCGGGTGGGGGTGACCGCGCCATCCACCGGCTGGTCGTGACGCTCGCGCGGCACCTCGTCCACGAGCTCGCCGTCGAAGACGACGGCGTACACCGGGGGACATTTTTCCATGCTGCCGAGTGTCTTGTCGAAGTAGCCGCGACCCCAGCCCATGCGCATCCCGGTCGAATCCACGGCCGCCGCCGGCACGAGGATGAGGTCGACGTCGTTGATCGCGATCGGTCCGAGCAGGTCGCCGACCGCCTCGGGGAGCCCGAACAGCCCCTCCGTCTCGCTCTCGCCGTCGCCGGTGGTCCAGTCGAGGAGGCCGTCCTCGCGTGACACGGGGAGCAGCACGCGCATCCCCTGCTCGTGAGCCCAGTTCAGGAACGGCCGGGTGTCCGGCTCCGTCGGGGTGGAGAGGTAGGCCGAGAGGCTGCGGGCGGAGAGGTCGGTCGCGAGGTCGACGAGGTTGCGGGTGATTCCCGCTGTCGCGGTCTCCCGCTCGGTCGTGGTCTGGTTCTGCCGGCGTTCGCGGAGCTCCGCACGCAGGGCGCGCTTGCGATGAGCGGCAGTGTCCGGGTCCATACCGCAATCCTAGGAGATGCCATCCTGTGCGCCGATGAAATGCGGATACTGTAGGCGGCATGGCTAATCACGACCGCGTCACGAAAGCAGTGATCCCCGCCGCCGGCCTCGGAACCAGGTTCCTCCCCGCGACGAAGGCGATGCCCAAGGAGATGCTTCCGGTCGTGGACAAGCCGGCCATCCAGTACGTCGTCGAGGAAGCGGTGGATGCCGGCCTCCACGACGTCCTCATGATCACGGGCCGCAACAAGAACGCCCTCGAGAACCATTTCGACCGCAACGCGGAGCTGGAGGAGACCCTCACCAGGAAGGGCGACACCGACCGGCTCGAGAAGGTCAACTACTCCACAGCCCTGGCCGACATGCACTACGTGCGCCAGGGCGACCCGAAGGGGCTCGGCCACGCGGTCCTCCGCGCGAAGATGCACGTCGGACGCGAGCCGTTCGCCGTGCTCCTCGGTGACGACATCATCGACTCGCGGGATGTGCTGCTGAAGCGGATGCTGGACGTCCAGGCGCAGCGCAACGCCACGGTCGTGGCCCTGCTGGAGGTCGACCCCGACTCCATCCACCTGTACGGCGCTGCGGCCGTCGAGCCGACCGACGAGGAGGACGTGGTCCGGATCACGGGCCTCGTGGAGAAGCCCGACCGCGAGCACGCGCCCTCGAACTACGCCGTCATCGGCCGCTACGTGCTGCGCCCGGAGGTCTTCGATGTCCTCGAGCAGACCGCGCCGGGACGCGGCGGCGAGATCCAGCTCACGGATGCCCTGCAGTCGATGGCACAGGCGCCGGACTGGACCGGCGGCGTGTACGGCATCGTCTTCCGCGGCCGCCGCTACGACACCGGCGACCGGCTCGACTACATCAAGGCGATCGTCCGTCTGGCGGTCGACCGCGAGGACCTCGGCCCCGAACTGCGGCCGTGGCTGCGCGAGTTCGCGGCGGAGCTGGAGGACGAACCGATCGACTTCGTCGAGGAGATGCCGACCGGCCCCATCCAGACGCTCTCCGACCGCATCCGCTGACAGCCGGCCGAAGGAGGAGTCTGTGGCGTTCGTGGTCCCCACCCTCACCGAGGGCCGCGTCGGGTTACGTCCCATCCGCTTGCGGGATGCCCGCGCCCTGGAGCGGTCCCTGCTCGAGAACCGCCGCTGGCTGCGGCAGTGGGAGGCGACGAGCCCTTACGCGCCCGGGTCGTTCGACACGCGGGCCAGCATCCGGTCGCTGCTCGGCAACGCGCGTGCCGGGCACGGCCTCCCGTTCGTCGTGGAGTGGGATGGCAAGCTCGCCGGCCAGCTGAACGTCTCCTCCATCGCCTACGGGTCGCTGTCGAGCGCGACGATCGGGTACTGGATCGCGGAGGAGTTCGCGGGCCGCAACATCACGCCGACGGCGGTCGCGCTGGCGACCGACTACTGCTTCTACCAGCTGGGCCTGCACCGGATGGAGATCTGCATCCGCCCCGAGAACGCGCCCAGCCTGCGCGTGGTCGAGAAGCTCGGCTTCCGCTACGAGGGCCTGCGCCGGCGCTACATCCACATCAACGGGGACTGGCGCGACCACTTCTGCTTCGGGCTGGTGTCCGAGGAGCTCAGCCAGGGCGTGCTGCGGCGTTGGCTGGACCACAACGTCCCGGACGATGCCGCTGTGATCCCTGCCGAGGACCGCGCGGCGGCGGCGGTCCCGCTGCCGATCGCGCGCCAGCACTGAGGGTCGGGGTTCGCGCCGTTGGCGTAGGCGCGTGCGGCCTCCGGCACGGGGCTGCGTGCAGCGAGCCTCCAACCCGGAGCCTCCTGAAAGAACTCTGGATCAGGTGACACACCCCCACGACTGACCGGGCCGCGGTCCCTGCCGCCCCTACCGTAGAGGCATGACTGGGGATGTGATGGGCGGTGGGGTCGTCGTCGCCGTAGCTGCCGCGCTGTGGCTGGCCTACCTTGTCCCGGTGTGGCTGCGTCGCCGGGAGTACCTGGCGACCGAGCGGAACGCCGTGCGCCTGCAGCAGACGCTGCGGATCCTCGCCGAGACCAGCGAACTCCCCGACGAAGTGCGGATGGAGGCGACGGCGCGCACGGTCGCGGAGCAGCAGCGCATCCTCCGCAAGGCCGAGCAGCGGACTCTTGCAACCGCCCGTGCCGAGGCCGCGGCCCACGCCCGCCGGGAGCAGGCTCTCGCGGAGGAGCGTCGCCGGGCCGCCGAGGAGGCAGAACAGGCGGCCGCCGAGGCGATCGCGATCGAGCGGGCTTCGCGTGCGGCAGCGGCCCAGCGGGCGCGGGTGCTCGCGACCGCCAGAATCACGACCGATGCCGTCGCGCATGCGCTGTCGCCGCAACGGCGCCGCCGGCTGCGCCGGGCGCGTGCGGTGTCGACGCTCGTCCTCGTGGCCGGACTGATGGGACTCGTCGCGGGCGCCGTCCTGCTGTTCGAGACCGGTGCGTGGCTGCTCGTCGCCGCCTCCGTCGGCGCCGTGTCTGTCGCCGGATGGATGCTCGGACGCCTCGCGCGCCCGCAGCGGGCTGCCGCACGTCCGCAGCCGCTCGTGCGCACCTCGCAGGTCGCGCCGGAACTCTACGACGACGCGCAGCACGATGTGCCTGTGCAGGAGCGGCTGCGGCAGAGCTGGACGCCGCGTCCGCTGCCGAAGCCGTTGCACCTGTCGGCGGGAACGGTGGCGGCGGCCGCGATGGCGTCGGTGGATGCGGCCGCCGAACTGCGTCGCGCCGCGGCACGCGCGGAGCTGGAGCGGAAGGCGGCCGCGGCGGAGGCTGCCGCGGCTGCGGCGGAGGCTGCGGAGCGCGCGGCTGCGCCGGTGCCGGTTCCGCTCAGGGCGGTCGGGCGCGTGGGGGAGTCGCTGGGGATCGCGGGGAGTGGGACTGCGGTTTCCGCGGCAGCATCCACTCTGAGCCGCTACGCCAGCATGGGTGTCCTGGACGACGTCGACACCGGCAGCCTGGACCTGGACGCCGTCCTGCGTCGCCGCCGGGCCGCGAGCTGAGGCGGTTCCCGGGCGCCGTCGGAGATGCTCTCAACGGCCCTCGCGGATTTCGACTCGACCGGTCGGGGGTGCTAGTCTTTCTAAGCAGTTCCCGGGGCTATGGCGCAGTTGGTAGCGCGCTTCGTTCGCATCGAAGAGGTCAGGAGTTCGAATCTCCTTAGCTCCACCACCACCGGAAAGGCCGCCCGATCGGGCGGCCTTTCTGCTTCCTCCGCGCCGCCTCGGCTGGGTGCGTCCCGCGTCCGCGTCCGTCCCATCGCGGCCACGTCCATCCACCGCGTCGGCGTTCCTCCACCGCGTCCGCCGGCCACCCGCGACCGCGTAGCTGCGGCGCGCACGAGCTCGGCGCGGTCAGACGACGAGCAGGATCGCCAGGACCAGCATGAGCACGGCGATCCCGCCGTCGAGGATCCGCCACGCGACCGGCTTCGCGAAGACGGGCCCGGCGAAGCGCGCGCCGAAGCCCAGCAGCCCGAACCAGAGCAGGCTCGCCGTCGCCGCGCCCGCGCCGAAGACCCAGCGTCCGGGGTCGCCGTGCGACGCCGACAGGGAGCCGAGCAGGAGCACCGTGTCGAGGTACACGTGCGGGTTGAGCCAGGTGATCGCGAGGCAGGTCGCGACCGCCGCCGCGAGCGAGCCGGCGACGGCACCGGTGGCGGTCAACGATTCCGGCCGCAGCGCGCGGCGGGCGGCGAACACGGCATACCCGAGCAGGAAGGCGAATCCGGCCCAGCGGACGATCCCGAGCGCAACAGGTGCGTTCTTCACCAGCACACCGATCCCGGCGACGCCCGCGGCGATCAGCGCGGCGTCGCTCACGACGCAGATGATCACGATCGGCAGCACGTGCGCGCGGCGGAGACCCTGCCGGAGCACGAACGCATTCTGCGCGCCAATGGCGACGATGAGGGATGCGGCCGAGCCGAGGCCGGTGAGGAACGTTGCGAGCACGGTGTCGACGCTATGGGCCGCTCGCCGTTTAGTACAGCTCAGGTTTCTTGAGCTGCATTAGCATCGCTTCATGAGCGCGAACGTCGAACACCTGCGAACTCTCGCGGCAGTCGTCGACGGCGGAACGTTCGAAGTCGCGGCCGCGTCCCTCCACATCACGCCGTCCGCTGTCAGCCAGCGGATCAAGGCGCTGGAGCAGCAGAGCGGTCGCGTGCTCGTCCGCCGCAGCAAGCCCGTGGAGCCGACCGAGGCGGGCACCGTCCTCCTGCGGCTGGCGCGGCAGCTGACCCTGTTGGAGGCGGAGGCGACGGCCGCCCTCGCCGACGACGCCTCCTCGGCGAGCACGCCCGTCCCGCTCGTCGTGAACGCCGATTCGCTCGCGACGTGGGTCCTGCCTGCGCTCGCACGACTCGACGGCATCGCCTTCGAGCTCGTCGTAGACGACCAGGAGCACACCCTCGACCGCCTCCGCGACGGGACGGCGATGGCCGCGATCGGCTCCGACCCGGAACCCGTCCAGGGCTGCGTCGCGCATCCACTCGGCTCCATGGTCTACCGCGCGGCCGCCAGTCCTGCCTACGTCACCCGGTGGTGCCCGGAGGGATGGACGCCGCACGCGGCCGCCGCCGCTCCGATGCTGGTGTTCGACCGCAAGGATGCGCTGCAGGACCGCTACCTCGACACCTTCGCCCCGGGCGCGCAGCCCCCGCGTCACTTCATCCCCGCCTCCACGCAGTTCGTCGACGCGGCCGTCCTGGGACTGGGATGGGGGATGCTGCCCGACCTCCAGGCCGACGCCCTCGTCGCGGAGGGTCGCCTCGTCGTGCTGGACGACACCCGCGTGGCGGAGGTGCCGCTGTACTGGCATCAGTGGTCGCTGCGGTCGGCCGCGCTCGACGCTGTTGCGGCGGCGATCGCCGAGGACGCCGCCCGGACGTTGCGCCCTCCGGCCGGGCGGACGCCGGGCGCGGCCGCCGGCCGAGCGGCGGGCGCTCCCGCTGACGGGACGCCGGGCGCGGCGGCAGGCCGGGTCCCAGACGCTCCCGCGGACGGAACGCAGGGCGCTGCCGCCGGCCGGACCCGCCCTACAGCGTCGCCAGCACCAGGTCGAGCGCGTCCACGAACCGGTCAGCGCTCTCCCGCGTGATGCCGAGCGGCGGCTTGATCTTGAGCACGTTCCGATAGTCGCCGGTGGGCAGGACGATGCAGCCCTCCGCCAGCATCCCGTCGCACACCAGTGCCGTCTTCGCCGTGGCGGGTTCGAGCGTCTCGCGGTCGAGCACCAACTCCATCCCGAGGTAGAGGCCCATGCCGTGGACCGCACCGACCAGTGGATGCCGTTCGCCCAACTCGCGCAGGCGGGCCGCGAGGTGATCGCCCACGACGGCCGCGTTCTGCTGGAGTCCCTCGTCGCGCATGACGTCGAGCACGGTCAGGCCGACGACGGCCGACACCGGGCTGCCGCCCGCGGAGGAGAAGAAGTTGCCCTCGGCCGCGAACGACTCGGCGATCTCCCGGCGGGTGATGATGGCGCCGAGCGGATGGCCGTTGCCCATGGCTTTGGCGATGGTGATGACGTCCGGAACGACTCCCTGTTGCTCCGAGCCCCAGAAGTAGTGGCCGAGCCGTCCGTAGCCGACCTGGACTTCGTCGGCGATGCAGACGCCGCCGCGTGCACGGATCCTCTCGTAGACGCCGGCTAGGTATCCGTCGGGGAGCATGAGGCCGCCCGCGTTGCCGAACACGGGTTCGGCGATGTAACCGGCGACGTCCGTGCCCGACGCTTCCAGCCCGGCGAGGTCGGCATCCAGGTCGGCGAGGTAGGCGGCGGCCGAGTCGGGGCCGCGATGCGTGCCGCGCAGGGAGTTGGGTGCGGCGACGAGCTTCACCCAGTCCGGGCGGGTCTCGAGAGCGCGCGGGTTGTCGCCGAGCGACGACGAGACCGCATCCGCGGCCATGGTCCAGCCGTGATAGGCCTCGGTCACGGCGAGGATCATTCGCCGTCCCGTGTGGACCTGCGCGAGCCGCAGCGCCAGATCCACCGCCTCGCTGCCGCTGTTCACCAGGAACACGGTGTCCAGGCCGTCGGGGGCGAGCTCGACGAGGCGCTCCGTGAAACGCGACAGCTCGTCGTAGTGGAATCGTGAATTCGTGTTGAGACGCGCCCACTGATCGCGGACCGCCTCCACCAGGCGTGGATGCCCGTGCCCGATCTGGGTGACGTTGTTCACCATGTCCACGTAGGTCTGCGCGCTGCTATCGACGAGGTGCTGGCGCCAGCCGCGCTCGATGAGCGGTGGATGCGCGAAGTAGTGCTCCTGCACAGCGGCGAAGGTGGCGTCCCGGCGGGCGAGGGACGCTTCGGGGTCTGCGGTGGCGGCTGCGAGCTCGACGCCGAAGAGGTCGGACGGATCGGGTGAGATGGCGGCCCAGACGGCGAAGGGCAGGGTCGGTGTGACGAACGCGGGCGGGCGGTGGCCCTGAAGGGTGCTCAGCTGAGCCGTCAGGCGGGCGGCCGTGCCGATGGGTTCGCCGGGTGCGACGGTGGTGGTCTTCGGGGCGGCGGCGCTGGTCGCGGCGGGGGTGCTGGTGGCGCTGTTCGCGGCGGTGGTGCTGGTGGTGCTGTTCGTCGCACTGGCGGCGCTGGTGTGCGGCCGGTCCAGCCCGTCCAGCCAGAGGTCGATACCGTCGCCGGCCAGCAGCCACGCGGCGCCGGTCCAGGAGAGGTCGCCGGCGAACGGAGCGGTGACCTCCACGCCGGATGGCGCATCGAGGGTGACCGCGAGCGCCACAGAGGCGGATGGGCGGTCGCGGTCGATGCGGGCGCGCGTCAGGCGGGCCTCCCCGTACCGGGTGAGGGCGTGTCCCTGCTCGCGCGAGGTGCGGGCGAGCACCGCATCCTCGGCGTCGGGATGCAACCAGGCTCCGGCGTCGAGCTCGCGGGCGAGGACGGACAGGTCGGTGAGGTGGGATGGCGTGCTGGCGACCGAGACGAGCCGTCCGAACGCGGGCTGGGTGGAGACGCGCCCCACTTCGCCCGAGCCCCGGAGTCGCGCTCGGATGGCCGCCTCCAGCTCGTCCGCATCCAATCGTCGGGCGACGTCGAAGGCGATCCACTCGTGGGCCCGGTTCTCGTCCGCGTAGGCGTTGTCCGCCTCGAGAGCGACCTGCTGCTCGCCGCTGACCACCAGCACCGCTCCGCGCAGGACGACGAGCGGCCAGAGGGCGGAGATGTCGGCGGCGTCCAGCGGGGTTTCGGCGTTGAACGCATCCACCACCTCCAGCACGGCGAGGGGTTCGTCGGGGAGGTGGTGCAGCGCGCTCGCGACGGTGGCCGCCAGCTCGGCGACGAGCCAGCCGTCGGAGACGTCGCCGAAGTCGATGACCCCCGGGCCGCCCTCGCCGAGCACGATGTTGTCGTCGGTGACGTCGCCATGGACCGCCTGAACCCGCAGGCGCTCGCGCAGCGGCTCGAGGCGCGCGAGCGCCGCATCTGTCGCCTCGCGGACCACGCGGCGTTTCGCCGGCTGGGCGACGTGCTCGAGGAGGAGGTCTACCACCTCTCCGCTGATGCGCGCATCCCACTGGGTGGTGCGGTCGAGGCCGGGATGCCGGAGCTCGGACAGTCCGCCCGCAACGCGGCCGGACAGCGTTCCCAGAGTCCGCAGCTGCTCGCGAGATGGGCGTCCGACGCCGGTGAGGGGTTCGCCGTCGAGGTAGCGGAGGACGCGGGCGAGGAGCGCCACCCCGCTCACGTCGACGCCGACGAGCTCGTCGCCCTTGAGCGAGCGGACGACCTCGGGGATGCGGACGCCTGACCCGGCCAGCGCGGCGAGGGCCGCATTCTGCGCGCGCAGTTCGTCGGCGGAGAACACGGGATTCGCGAGTTTGAGCACATAGCGGTCGGCGCCGGTGTCGACGAGGAAGTTGCGGTCCTGGTGGCTGCCGAGCTCGGTGATGCGGCCCTCGAGGCCGAAATGCGCCGCAGCGATGGCGGCAGCGTGCTCCGGCTCCACCGCTGGGCGCGGGAGCGCAGGCTGGGTGAGGAAGTCGGAATTCGGCAACGGGGCTCCAAGAACTCGCCAGAGGCGGATCGGTTCGAATCTGCGGTCAGTCTATTGAGGGGTGTCCGACGCCGTGTCGACCCCGGATGCAATCTGTGGACAGGCTGCCGATTGTGGATAACGTCCGGGATCGGCACGGTTCCCGCCCAGGCAACGTTCGGCGGCTCCACGTACGGTGGGGCCCGTGAAACCTTGGAGGACCGCACTTATCGCTTTTGTCATCGATGCGGCCCTCGTGACGGTTTTCGTGCTAATTGGGCGGCGCAGTCATGGCGAGGCGGACAATGCCGGCGGCATCGTGGGCACGCTCTGGCCGTTCCTGGTCGCGCTCATCGTCGGCTGGCTCGTCACGTGGGCCTGGCGGCGGCCGCTGGCGATCGTGTGGGCGGGCATCCCGGTCTGGCTGATGACGGTGGCGCTCGGGATGCTGATCCGCACTTCTGCGGGGCAGGGCGTCCAGCCGACCTTCATCGCCGTCGCGGCGGTCGTGCTCGGTGTGTTCCTCGTGGGCTGGCGACTCGTCGCGCTGCCGATCGCGCGGCGGAGGCGGAGCGTCGCGGATGCGCGCCTCGCGGTCGACGCGGTCGACGAGGTCGCTCGCTAGCTGGGGCCGCTGAGCGTCACCTCGCGCCGGCCGACACCCGCAGATCGTCTGGCTGTGGCGGGTAGCGTCACCTCAGGGCGGCCGACACCGCAGATCGTCTAGCTGGGGCCGCGGGCGTCACCGCACCAGGTGCAGCTCGTGACTGGTGTTGTTGAGCCGATGTCCTCCATCCTCCTCAGCGACCACGATGTCCTCGATGCGCACGCCGAAACGGCCCGGCAGGTAGATGCCCGGCTCGATCGAGAAGCACATCCCCGCCTCGATGGGATGCTCCTCGCCCTCCACCAGGTACGGCGGCTCGTGCGTCGTCACGCCGATCCCATGCCCGACGCGGTGGATGAAGTACTCGCCGTAGCCGGCGTCCGCGATCACGCGCCGCGCGACCCGGTCGATCTCCTGGCACGGGATGCCCACGGCGACCGCCTCGAACGCCTCCTGCTGGGCCCGTTTCACTACGTCGTAGACCTCGTGCTCCTCATCCGTCGGCTCGCCGACGTGCACGGTGCGGGTGGTGTCCGAACCGTATCCATAGAGGAGACCGCCGAAGTCGAGCACGACCATGTCGCCCTCCCGGATGGTGCGGCCACCGGGCGAGTGATGCGGGTCCGCACCGTTCGGGCCGGCGGCCACGATGGTGAAGTCGACCTGGGTATGGCCGTACTCGCGCAGCAGCCTGTCGAGCTCTGCCGCGAGCTCGAGCTCCGTTCGGCCGGCGAAGGCAAGAGAGAGCACGTCCTCGAACGTCGCGTCGGCGGCCGCTCCCGCGGCTGCGAGACGGTCGATCTCGTCGGTGGTCTTCACGGCGCGCAGCATCGGAAGGATGCGCGAAAGTGACCCGAACCGCGCGGACGGAAGCTTCTCCTGCAGGCCGAGCAGATGCATCGCCCAGGTGGCATCGGAGATGCCGTAACGGCCGTCCGGACGCAACAGCGCCGCAGCCGGGACGTATTCGTCCTCGCCGTCCCGCCAGTCGACCAGCCTGATGACGTCGGCGGCCCGCGTTCCGGCCGCGTCGCCGTGCTCGAGCGTCGGAACGAGCATGGCCGGCTCACCCTCTGCCGGGATCACCAGCAGCGTGATGCGTTCCGTCGTCGCCACCGGAAGGTAGTCGGCGAAGTACCCGAGATCGGGCCCCGGCGCGATGATGAGGCCGTCGAGGCCCGCCGCGCGCGCGTGCTGCGCTCCGCGCTGCAGCCGCTCGGCGAAGTGACGGGTGGTGATCTCCTGCATGTCGGCTCCTGCCTGCGTGTCGGCTCCTGCTTGGGCGTGGCCTTCGCGTGCCTTCGGTGCGTTTCGCGTGCCTTTCGGTGCGTTTCGCGTGCCTTTCGGGTGCCCTGGCGTGCCCTACTCCTCGACCGGCCCCAGCCAGGCGTTGGCCACGGTGTTGTGCGCCGACTCGGCGTCGGACGGATGGAAGATCCCGGCCAGCACATCCCGGTACAGCCGGCCGAGCTCGCTGCCGGCGAAGAAGGTCGAGCCGCCGGACACGCGGATTGCCTGGTCGACCACGCGCCGGGCCGTCTCCGTGGCTCGGACCTTCAGCCCGACGAGCTTCGGGAACCACATCCCGCCATGGTCGGCGAGCGTGTCCACATCCCGAGCCAGCGCATCCAGTTGAGGGAGGAGTGCGTCCTGCTCGATCGCCGCTTCTGCCACGCGCCAGCGGATGTCGGGGTCGTTCGCATACGTGCGGCCGTCGTTCTTCAGACTGGTCCGCCGGTGCGCCGCCTCGACGGCGAGTTCTAGCGCCCGCGCACCGATTCCGGTGTAGACGGCGGCCAGCAGGATCTCGAAGTTCGCAAAGATGGCGAACACCAGCGGGTCGGCGTTCGGACCGGGAGCGAGACGGCGCACCACGCGGTCGGCGGGAGCACGTGCGCCGTCGAGGACGGTCGTGTTGCTCTGCGTCGCGCGCATCCCGAGCGTGTCCCAGTCCTCGCGGATCTCGAATCCGCCGCCCGTGCGCTCGATGAAGCCGTAGACGATCTTGGGAGCGTCCGGGCTCGTGCTGTCGAGCCCCATCGTTCCCAGGCGGGTCCATGACGGAGAGAGGGACGTGAAGATCTTGCGGCCATGGAAGCGGTAGGAGCCATCGGGCTCCGGTCGAGCCTCCGTTGTCGAGCCGAACAGGACGAGGTCGTTGCCGGCCTCGCTCAGCCCGAAGCCGAACACCTCGCCAGCGCCTGCCTCGCGCAGCAGGAACTCCAGGGAATCGTCGCCGCGGTCCCGGAGCGTTTTCGCGATCCCGGTCCAGACCAGGTGCATGTTGACCGCGAGGGCGGTCGCGGGTGCAGCCGCAGCCAGACGCGACTGGAGACGAGCGGTCTGCTCCAGGCTGAGCCCGAGGCCGCCGAATTCGGTCGGGACCAATGCCTTCAGATAGCCGCCATCGGCCAGCTCTGCGAAGTCTTCGGTGAAGAAGCGGTTGTCGCGGTCGTAGCCCGCAGCACGCTCGTGGACGTGGGAAAGGAGGTCGTCGGGGAGAGGATCGCTTGCCGGGGGGAAGTGCTGGTGCTCTGTCACGTTCCTCACACTAAGGGAGCGTGACCCGGCTCGGCAGGGATCGCTGAGAACTGTGGAGAACCGGTATCTGTGGAGGGTTAGGTCGTCGCGTACATCGACGGCAACCGGTGCCCGGCTGGGCGTTGAGGCGAGCGGCATAGGCTTGACGGCATGGAACAGCGCATCCTCGGTGGAACCGGTCGGGACGTGTCGGTCGTCGGACTCGGCACCTGGCAGCTCGGCGCCGACTGGGGCGACGTCTCCGACGACGACGCGCTCGGCGTGCTGGAAGCGGCGGCGGAATCGGGCGTGACGTTCTTCGACACGGCGGACGTGTACGGGGATGGGCGCAGCGAGCAGATCATCGGCCGGTTCGTGAGCGAGCATCCCGAACTGCCGCTGACCGTCGCCACCAAGATGGGCCGGCGCGAGGCGCAGGATCCTGCCAACTTCACGCTGGCGAAGTTCCGCGAGTGGACGGATCGTTCCCGCCGCAATCTCGGGGTCGACCGCCTCGATCTGGTGCAGCTGCACTGCCCGCCGGCGCCGGTCTTCTCCAGCGACGCGGTCTACGACGCGCTCGACACGCTCGTGGCGGAGGGCGCCATCGAGAGCTATGGCGTGAGCGTCGAGACCGTGGATGAGGCCCTCGCGGCGATCGCGCACCCCGGCACGGCCACGGTGCAGATCATCCTGAACGCGTTCCGTCTGAAGCCGCTCGACCGGGTCGTCCCGGCCGCCCGCGATGCGGGCGTGGGGATCATTGCGCGCGTGCCGTTGGCGTCCGGCCTCCTCAGTGGCCGCTACTCCGAGGAGACCACGTTCGCCGCGGACGATCACCGCACCTACAACCGCCATGGTGAAGCGTTCGATGTGGGCGAGACGTTCTCGGGCGTCGACTTCGAGGAGGGCGTGAAGGCCGCGCGCGAGTTCGCATCGCTCGTGCCCGAGGGCGCGACGCCGGCCCAGGCTGCGATCGCGTGGCTGATCGCCCAGGACGGCGTGACCACCGTCATCCCCGGTGCCCGCTCGGCCGAGCAGGCGCGCGCGAACGCGGCCGCCGCATCCATCCGCCTCCCGGACGGCTTCGACGACGCCGTCCACCGCATCTACGACACGCACTTCCGCGCCGCCGTCCACCCCCGCTGGTAGCGCCCTCCGGGCTCCCCGCGCCCGCGTCCCGCCGGGCTGGGAGTCCGCCCTCTCCGGCCACTCCGCCCCTCCGCCGAGGTGCTCGTTGTTGCACCTCCGCACGGCGTGTCGGCTGCATCTTCGAGCACTTCGGCGCTTTCGGCCTCGCCGGACCCTCCGTCGGCTCCGCCCCTCCGCCGGCTCCGCCCCTCCGCCGGCTCCGCCTCTCCGCCGGCTCCGCCCCACCGCCGACTCCGTCGCCTCCGCTGAGGTGCTCGTTGTTGCATGTCGGTGCGGCGTGTCGGCTGCAACTTCGAGCATTTCGGCGCTTTCGGCCTCGCCGTACCCTCCGTCGGCTCCGCCGCTCCGCCGGCTTCACCCCACCGCCGACTCCGTCCCCTTCCGTCTAGGTGCTCGTTGTTGCACCTCCCCGCGGCGTGTCGGCTGCAACGTCGAGCACTTCGGCGGTCAGCGGGTCCGGAGAAGACGGCGGACTCGGGCGACGAGCGCGGCGGGGTCATGCAGGTCGTCGGCGGTCACGCGCACCATGCGCCAGCCGAGGTCCTCGACGCGCTCCCTGCGAGCGATGTCCTTCCGCCACACGTCGCGATCGACGCGGTGCACATCCCCCTCGTACTCCAGTGCAAGCTTCGCAACCGGATAGACGAGGTCGGCTCGTGCGACAAAGGAACCGCGGGTGTCGAGGATCCGGTAGTTGAGGGACGGTTCGGGCAGTCCGGCGTGGACCAGCATCAGGCGGAGGCGCGTTTCACCGGGCGACTCGGAGCCGGTCCTGACGCTTTCGAGAGCCAGGCGGGCGTGGCCGGTTCCACGGCGTCCTGCAGATTCTGAGATCGCTCTCCGGAGACGTTCGCGGTCAGTGAGGGCATCGGGGCCGCCGACGAGATGATCGCCCACGACGACGAGGTCATCGTGGCGGAGCATGGTCGCCAAGTCCAACCAGGTCTGTTCGGGAGTGGTCACCGGGAGCCCTGCGACCTCGACGGTATGCCAGTGGGCGAGCCTGTGACCGACGAATCCGCGGACCACAGGCGGTCGGCAGCCGGCGGGAACAGTGACGTGGATGCTCTCGCTCGACCAGGAAGGCAGCGGCAGGCCGTAGATCGCGGCGGCGGTCGAATGGCTGAACGCGAAATCGGTCCGGCGATGGACAGCGAACGCATGGAGGCGCGCGGTGGTGCTGTCGACATCGCGCTCGATCCGCATGCCGCGGAAGGGCTTGACGAGCTTGACCGAGCGCGACCGACCCACCGAGATGCCGTGGGGAAGGCGTGCGGACGAGACGTTCGGACGGTCGAGTTGCTGTTCCATCCGCACACGGTGCCAGGTTTCACCACGAATGGTGCGCGTTATCCACAGCCCCTTTGCCGAAGTGCTCGTTGTTGCAGCCGCCGACGGCGTGTCGGGTGCAACAACTGTCTCTTATACACATCTGACGCTGCCGACGACGGA
>NZ_JBNDHX010000090.1:0-15493 GCF_056755275.1 Leifsonia sp. HAY1-4F | reverse complement strand
TCCGTCGTCGGCAGCGTCAGATGTGTATAAGAGACAGGTGCAACAACGAGCACTTCGGCGAAAGACGGCCGCGGAGGGACGGACGGGCGGGCGAGGACGGCGAGGCGCGAGCGGACGGGCGGGAGCGGAGGGAGGGGTGGGTGGGGCGTGCTCAGCGGAACACTTCGTCGAGGAAGCAGACGAGGGCGCGCCAGCTGCGCGCGTCCGCCACCGGACGGTAGCGGTCGGTGCCGGGAATCGTGAACGCGTGGGGCGCCCCGGAGTACGTGGTGACCTGCCAGTCGACATGCGGCGCGCCGCGCAGCTCCTGCTCGAAGGCGGCCACCGCAGCATCCGGCACCACCGGGTCGTCGCCTCCCGTCAGGACCAGCAGGGAGGCGGCGATCTGCGCCGCGTCGGACGGCTCGTGGGCGATCAGGCGGCCGTGGAACGACACGACCGCGCGGGCCGGCGCTCCGGCGCGCGCGAACTCGAGGGCGGCGGAACCGCCGAAGCAGTAGCCGATCACCGCCAGGCGGGCCGGATCGACGGCGGGATGCTGCCGCAGCCAGCTGAATCCGGCGGCGACCCGGGAGCGCAGCACGGGTAGATCGTCGTAGTACTTGCGCGCCTCGGCTGCAGCAGCATCCCCGGTGGGTCGGACGCCCGCTCCGTAGAGGTCGGCGGCGAAGGCGACGTACCCGCGGCGCGCCAGCATCTGCGCGCGCATCCTCACGTTGTCCGCGACGCCGTTCCAGTCGTGCACGACGAGCACCGCGGGACGCCGCTCGTCCGCCTGGATGTCGCGCGCCAGGTATCCCTCGAGCGGCTGGCCTTCGTGCTCGTAGGCGACGGTCTCGGCTTCGATCACCGAGTGCTCCCCGATCGGTACCTGCTCGAGCAGGGCCTGGAAGGCGGGGGCGAGTGCGGGCGACGGGGTGTCCAACGTCACGGTCGTGCTCCAGGGTCGTCACGTCGCACGGTCGGCGGGTGCCGCCGGCGGCCGGGTCTGCTGTGACGTGGTCGCGGGATGCGCGGGGACCTGAAGGTGCGGGCCGGGTTCCCACAGCTTCACACTACCCGGCCTCCCCCGCGAGTCGGCGGACGTAGCATGGGCACATGGGCACGGAGTTCAGCGATCAGAAGGACGCCAGCCGCTACGCGATGCACATCGACGGCGAGCTGGTCGGCGTGCTCGACTACCGCATCCTCGGCGATTCGATCTCGCTGACGCGGGCCTTCACGGTGCCGCACCACCGCGGCAAGGGGTATGCAGCGCAGCTGGTCGAGTACGCGGTCGACGACATCGAGAAGAGCGGCACGCTGCGCATCGTTCCGATGTGCTGGTACGTCGCCGACTGGTTCGAGTCGCACCCGGAGCGCGCAGCTCTGCTGCAGCGCCGCGCCGGCTGACGGCCGATGGGTTCCTCAGAGCACGACATCCCTTCGCGCCTCGTCGCCCGGGTCTCCCGTTTCGGCGACCCGTCGGCGGTGGTGCTCGCCCGCGAGGCTCTCCCGGCGCCGCGCCGCACTGACGTGGTGGTCCGCGTGACGTACGCCTCCCTCGGTTCGACCGACCTGCTCGCCCGGCGCGGCGGCTATGTGCTGCAGCCCCGACCAGGGTTCGTGACCGGGTACGACTTCGTGGGCGAGCTGGTGACGGAGTCGGCCGTCTCGCTGGCGCTCGGCCTCCGAGAGGGGACCGTTGTCGCCGGCGTGCTGCCGCGCATGGGCGCGCACGCGACGTTCCTGACGATCTCCCCGACGTTCCTCGTCGCGCTGCCGAGCGGGATGGATGCGGCCGCGGCCGCCGTGCTTCCGCTCGACGCCGTGACGGCCGGCCGCGCCCTCGAACTCGCCGGTCCGGCGCGACGCGTGCTGGTGCAGGGCGCATCCGGCGCCGTGGGTGCGCTCGCCGTCCAGTTGGCGCGGCGGGAGGGGCGCGCCGTCGTCGGCACGGCGTCGGAACGCGGCCGGGATGCGGTGGAGCGTCTCGGCATCCCGTTCGTGGATTACACCGCGACCGACTGGCCGGCCCGCGTCCGCGAGGCGTCCGGGGGAGGTGTGGATGCGGCGATCGACCACACCGGTTCGCCGCGCGTCCGCGAGGCGCTGGCTCCCGGCGGGGCGCTCATCCACACCGCTTTCGCCGGCCGCCCCGGCCACGAGCGCGGCGACGCCTTCCGCGGCTCCCTCGACTCCGCCGCCCACCTGCGGGACCGCGTGTGCAGCGTCCCCCTCTACGTCGCCACGCGTCGGGCCGAGTACCGGCGCCTTCTCGCTTCGCTGCTCGCCGATGCCGCGAGGGGTTCGCTCCGCACAGCGGAGCCCGTGCTCTTTCCCCTCGGCGAGGTCTGGGAGGCGCATCGGTTCGCCGAAGCGACGGAAGCCGGTCGCAAGGTCGTCCTCGCCCTCGGCTGACGCGCTCTCGGCTGACACGCAGTCGGCTGACGTGCCGGAGGGTCAGAGGTCGTCCGGTGAGCCGATCACGACAGGGACGCACTCCGAGAACCGGTAGCGGATGACCTCCGGCCAGAAGGAGGAGTCGCAGAGGTCGAAGACGTCCATCACGGCGGCTCCGCCGATGTGCGAGGGAAGGCGCAGCTCGAAGGGGGGCTCGCTCGTCCGCTCGAACTCGATCTCGAACGCGACGTCGTCGCGCTCGAGCACGGCGATCACCGTGTCCACGCGCATCCCTCCCTCGTCCCGTCTATCGGCTACGCACATCCGTACGCCCTCCGAGGGCAGGAGGAAACCCCCTGCGGTGCTCCTGTTTGGATTCACCGGTCGATTTGTGGCATCAAGTGCCATAATCGAAATCCCACCCCCGAATGAAAGGGACGGCGATGACCGATCCGAAGCCCCTGACCGCACGCACCATCGGCGAGTGGCTGGCGCATCCCGAGGGCGCCCCGCTCATCCAGGGACTGCTCGCACAGGCGGGGGTCGGCGAAGAGATGCTCGCGCCGGTCCGCGGACTCCCGCTGCAGCAACTCGTCGCCCTCAGCCAGGGTCAGCTACCGCAGTCGGTCGTCGACGACCTCGTCCTGCGGGTGAACGGCGGCGTCATGCCCGAGGATGTGGAGTCGGGATGGGTCGAGAAGGTCACGCCCGGACGTTTCGACGGTAAGACCGTCATCGTGACCGGAGCGGCATCCGGGATCGGGCGGGCCACCGCATCCCGCATCGCGCGCGAAGGCGGTCGAGTGGTCGCTGTCGATATCTCGGCCGCACGTCTGGAGGAGCTCGCCGCCTCCCTCCCGGACGGCTCCGTGGTGACGGTGACCGGCGACATCACGCAGCAGGGGGACATCGACAGCATCGTCGCCGCAGCGGGCGATCGCATCGACGCGCTGGCGAACGTGGCCGGGGTCAACGACGACTTCTCACCGGCCCATGAGACCTCGGACGCCGTGTGGGACCGCACCATCGGCATCAACCTCACCGGCGGATTCAAGCTGACCCGCGCCGTCCTGCCGGTCATGCTCCAGGCGGGCACCGGATCCATCGTCAACGTCGCGTCGGAGGCCGGCCTGCGCGGCAACGCGTCCGGGACGGCGTACACCGTCTCGAAGCACGGCGTCGTCGGCCTGACCCGCAGCACGGCGTTCATGTACGGCTCGCAGGGGATCCGCGTAAACGCCGTCGCGCCGGGTGGCGTCGCGACCGGCATCCCGATGCCCGCGCACCCGTCCGAAGCGGGCACGGCGCGCCTCACCCCGTTCCAGCAGCAGATCCCGACCATCGCGACGGCGGAGCAGCTCGCCGCGTCGATCACCTTCCTGCTCAGCGACGACGGCATCAACATCAACGGTGCCGTCCTGCCGAGCGACGGCGGCTGGTCGGTGCAGTAGGGGCTGCGCCGCGAGGGGCCGGCCGCACGTCACGCAGGGCGGCTCCAGCGAGGTCGGCCGATCGGCGTCGTCCTCGCCGCCAGGCGCCGGACGAAGGCGGCCAGTTCATCCGGCTTCTCCTCCGCCATGAAGTGGCCGGCGTCGATCGGCTCGTACGTGAGGTCGTCCGACCACGCGCCCCAGATCGCAGTTGGATCGAAGCCGAGCTGCGACCCCCAGTCCTGCGAGATGACGCCGAGGGGCATCGCGAGGGTGCGGCCGGCCGCGCGGTCGGCCCGGTCGTGCTCGAGGTCGACACCCGCGCTCGCCCGGTAGTCGGCCACGATCGAGGGGACGGCGTCCACCGAGCTCCGGAGGTAGTGCTCGCGCACCTCCGGAGTGAGGTGCGGCCGTCCGTGTCCCATGCGTCGAGGAACGACGCGAAGAAGTCCTCCGCCACGGCAGCGATCATCCGCTCAGGGAGACCCGCGGGCTGGGCCATGAGGTACAGGTGCCAGGCGAGCTTCGCATCCACGCCGTGCAGGACCTCCCAGGTGTCGAGAGTCGGGAGCACGTCGAGGATGCCGAGGTAGGCGACGGCGTCGGGATGGTCGAGCGCGGTGCGGACGCCGACAAGCGCGCCGCGGTCGTGGCCGACCAGCCCGAACCGGTCGTGGCCGAGCGCGGCGGCGACCGCCACGATGTCCTCGCCCATGGTGCGCTTCGCGTACGTGCCGGGGCCGTCTTCCGCGGGCTTGCCACTCTGTCCGTAACCGCGGAGGTCCGGGAGGATGACCGTGTGCTCGCCGGCCAGCCGCAAGGCGACATCCCGCCACATGTAGTGCGTCTGCGGGAAGCCGTGCAGGAGTACGACGGCGGGTCCGCGGCCGCCGACGGCGACGTGGATGGGCACATCGCCGCTCCCGGCGATGGTGCGGGTGGTGAATCCGTCGATGGTGGGCATGGTGCTTCTCCTCAAGGTGCGGGTTGCGGCTTCGGGATGCGGTCAGCGGTCGTTCACGGCGGGTCGTCCGGAGAAGATGCCGGCGGGCAGGGCCGCGGTACGTGAGCCGACCGGGGCGGTCGCGCGCAGGGCGGGGATGAGGACGGTGTCGACCAGCGCCTCGACGTACGCCGGGTTCGTGGACAGGCCGCCCAGCCGGCGCAGCAGGAGGACGGACCCGGTGACCTCCTCATACGGGAACGGGTCGACGCCCACCGGCAATTCGCCCCGCCCGACAGCGGCCGCGATGACCGAGGCGGGCAGGCGGGCACCCGTCGGGCCGACTGTCTCCTCGATGGACTCGCCCAGTTCGCGGTCCTCCCACCCGGCCTGCAGCAGCACGAGCGCGGTCTGGCCGTCGACCCCGTGAAGCGTGGTGAGGAGGCGGTCGCAGAGCGCGAGGAGGTCTCCGCGGAGGGAGCCGGTGTCGATCTCATCGGGACCGTCGCGGTGGGCAGGACCCGCCTTCAGGGCCGCGACCACCATCTCGCGCTTGGTCTTCCAGCGACGGTAGAGCGTCGGCTTGGACGCCCCGGCGCGGCGGGCGACCTCCTCGAACGAGACGCCCTCGTACCCGCGCTCGGCGAGCAGTGCGTTGACGACCTCGAGGATGCTGGCTTCGCGCTCCTCGTCGCGCGGCCGGCCGCCGCGAGCGGGAGTGAGTGGATACGACACGTTCCGTATCGTAACACCTCTGTGCGGCCACCTCTGTCCGGCGAATCCGGTCTCCGCATTCGCCGACCCAGCCCCTATGCTGTTCCGGGGGGAAAGGGGAGTCGGATGGGCGCGATCGCTGTGCACGAATTCGTCTCGCTCGACGGCGTCTTCGAGGATCCGAGCTGGACATTCGACTTCGGCTTCGACCCTGCGATGGGCGAAGACATCGGGCGGTTGACGCGAGAGTCGGATGCGATCCTGCTCGGCCGTCGCACCTTCGAGATGTTCGCTCCGGCCTGGTCGACGCGCACCGCCGAAGACGATCCCGGGGCTCCGTTCTTCAACGACAGCCCGAAGGCTGTCGTCAGCTCCACTCTGGACGACGAGACCGCAGAGCGCACCTGGCGCAACTCCCGCTCCCTCGGCGGATACGACGTGGCGCGCATCCGGGAGTTCGCCGACGGCTTCAGCGGCGGCGTCTACATCAGTGGATCCGGCTCGCTCGTGCGCAGGCTGCTCGGCGACGGACTCATCGGATCCCTCCACCTCTTCGTCTATCCCCTGGTCCGCGGAACAGGCGCCCGCCTCTTCCCGGAGGGCAGCCCGCCCGCTACGCTACGGCTGCGCCAGCACGACGCCTACGACAACGGCGTCCTTCACCTCCACTACACCGCCGCCTGACGCGTCATTATTGAGGACGCCCCGCGTCCTCAATAGTGAATAGCGTCGAAGGCGTCGCGCATCGTCGACACCGATATCCACACACAGCACACCCGGGACTCACTGTGACTCTGCTTCGCCTCTCCTTCCGCTTCGTGCGCCCCTACTGGCGCTCGGTGACCGCGGTCGTGATCCTTCAACTGATCGCGACGATGGCCGCCCTCTACCTGCCGACCCTCAACGCCGACATCATCGACAAGGGCATCTTCACCGGCGACACCGGATTCATCTGGCGCACCGGCGGCCTCATGCTGATCGTGTGCTTCGCGCAAGTGATCGCGGCGGTCACCGCCACGTACTTCGGCGCGCGGGCCTCGATGTCGGCAGGCAAGGACATCCGCCGCTCCTTCTACCGCAAGGTGGATGCGCTGCCCTCGCTCGACCTCGCCCGCTGGGGCACGCCGACCCTGATCACGCGCAACACCAACGACGTGCAGCAGGTGCAGATGCTCCTGCTGATGACGTTCAACTTCATGGTGTCGACGCCGATCATGTGCATCGCCGGCATCATCTTCGCGGTCCGCGTCGACGCGGGTCTGTCCTGGCTGATCTGGGTGTCCGTCGCCGTCCTCTTCGTCGTGGTCGGCATCCTCGTCTCCCTGCTGCTGCCGATGTTCCGCATCATGCAGGAGCGAATCGACGGGGTGAACGGCGTCATCCGCGAGCAGATCGTCGGTATCCGCGTGATCCGCGCCTTCGTCCGCGAGCGGTTCGAGACGAAGCGCTACGACGACGCCAACGCCGCTCTCACGCGCATCTCGGTCAAGGTCGGCAACGTCTTCGTGCTGATGTTCCCGGTCATCATGCTCATCCTCAACGCGGCCACCGTCGCCGTGCTGTGGTTCGGCGGGCACCGAGTGGATGCGGGCGACATCCAGATCGGCGCCCTCACGGCGTTCCTGCAGTACCTCCTGCAGATCCTCGTCGCGGTCATGATGGGCGTGTTCATGGCCATGATGATCCCCCGCGCGATGGTCTGCGCGGAGCGCCTCGAGGAGGTGCTCGGAGCCGAGCCCAGCAGCACCCAGACGGGAGCCGGTGGGGCGACCCTCCCGGCGAGCGGACGCGTCGAGGTCCGGGATGTGACCTTCGGCTACCCGGGCGCCGAGAAGCCGGTCCTGAACCAGGTGTCGTTCACGGCCGAACCTGGTGAGGTGACGGCGATCGTCGGCTCCACGGGTTCGGGCAAGACCACGCTGGTGTCGGTGATCGCGAACCTGTTCACCCCGCAGAGCGGAACGGTCCGGGTCGGCGGCGTCGCGGTCGACGGTCTCTCCCGGCAGGAGGTGGCGGGCGTCCTGGGACTCGTGCCCCAGCGGCCCTACCTCTTCTCGGGCACCATCGCCTCCAACCTCCGTTTCGGCCGGCCCGACGCCACCGACGACGAGCTGTGGGAGGCGCTGCGGATCGCGCAGGCGGCGGACTTCGTCCGCGCCAAGGAGCACGGGCTCGACGAGCGCATCGCCCAAGGCGGCACCAACGTGTCCGGAGGACAGCGTCAGCGGCTGTGCATCGCGCGGGCTCTGGTCGCCCGGCCGAAGGTGTTCCTGTTCGACGACTCGTTCTCGGCGCTCGACGTCGCGACCGACGCGCGCCTGAGACGTGCGCTCGCCGACTCCATCGGGGATGCCGCGCTGATCGTCGTCGCCCAGCGCGTCTCCACCATCCGCGAGGCCGACACGATCATCGTCATGGACGATGGCCGGGTGGTCGGACGCGGCACCCACGACGAACTGCTGGAGACCAACGAGACGTACCGCGAGATCGTCGAGTCGCAGCTGAGCCTGGAGGTGGCCTGAGATGGCACGCACCACGGAACGCAAGAAGCGCGGCGGCCGCCCCGAGGAGGGGCAGACCCCGGCCGCGAAGGACATCGTCCTCGACCAGCTCGAAGAGGACTACGACTTCACGCCCGGCGAGGGCGACGGCGACATGTTCGGCGGCGTGCCCGCGAAGAAGGCCGAGAACTTCTGGTCGTCGTTCAAGCGGCTGATGGGCCTGCTGAAGCCCGAGTGGCTCGGGATGACGTGGGTCACGCTGCTGACGGTCGTCTCGGTCGTGCTCGTCGTGATCGCGCCGAAGATCCTCGGCGACGCGACCAACGTGATCGCCCGGGGAGTGTACGGACCGCACAAGGGCATCGACTTCACCGAGCTCGGGCGTCTGCTGATGATCGTGCTGGCGATGTACTTCGTCGCCGCGCTGCTGCAGTGGTGGCAGGGCTACCTGCTGAACGCCCTCGTGATGCGCGTGGTCTACGGGCTGCGCAAGGAGGTCGAGGCGAAGCTCAACCGCCTCCCGCTCAGCTACTTCGACACGCGCCAGCGCGGAGACCTGATGTCGCGCGTGACCAACGACGTCGACAACATCCAGACCGCGCTGCAGCAGGCGTTCTCGCAGCTGATCCAGTCCGTGCTCATGGTGCTCGGCATCGGCATCATGATGTTCATCGTGTCGTGGCAGCTGGCGCTGATCGCGCTGATCTCCATCCCGCTCTCCGGGGTGATCGCCGGCGTGATCGGCTCGCGCTCGCAGAAGCTGTTCAAGGCGCAGTGGGCGTCGACCGGCACGCTGAACGGTCACATCGAGGAGTCGTACTCGGGTCTCGACCTGGTGCGGGCCTTCGGCCGGGATGCGGTCATGCTGGAGGAGTTCGACGCACGCAATGCGAAGCTGCACAAGGCTCAGGTCGGCGCACAGTTCGTCTCGGGCAGCATCATGCCGGCGATGAACTTCGTGTCGTACCTCTCCTATGTGCTCATCGCCGTGGTCGGTGCACTCCGGGTGGCGGCGGGCCAGCTGACCATCGGAGACGCGACCGCGTTCATCCAGTACTCGCGCGAGTTCTCGCAGCCCATCGGCCAGATCGCCGGCATGGCCAACATGCTCCAGTCCGGCGTGGCCTCGGCCGAGCGCACCTTCGAGTTCCTCGACTCCGAGGAGCAGGAGGCGGAGACGGCGACCGAGCACCTGCCCGAACGGGCGGACGGCCGCGTCGAGCTCGACCATGTCGACTTCTCCTACGACCCCGAGGCCGAGCTGATCCGCGACCTGTCGCTCAGCGTCCAACCGGGCAGCACGGTCGCGATCGTCGGACCGACGGGCGCGGGCAAGACCACGCTCGTCAACCTGATCATGCGGTTCTACGAGCTGACCGGCGGCGCCATCCGCCTCGACGGCGTCGACACCACGCACCTCTCGCGGGACGAACTCCGCGGCCAGGTCGGCATGGTCCTGCAGGATGCGTGGCTGTTCTCGGGGACCATCCGCGAGAACATCCGCTACGGCCGCCTCGACGCCACCGACGAGGAGGTCATCGACGCAGCCAAAGCGACGATGGTCGATCGTTTCGTGCGCCAGCTGCCGGACGGCTACGACACCGTGATCGACACGGAGGGCGGAAACGTCTCGGCCGGCGAGCGACAGCTCATCACCATCGCGCGTGCGTTCATCGCCAACCCGTCGCTGCTCATTCTGGATGAGGCGACCTCGTCGGTCGACACGCGCACCGAGCTGCTGGTGCAGCACGCGATGGCGGCTCTGCGCACCGACCGCACGTCGTTCGTCATCGCGCACCGGCTCTCGACGATCCGCGACGCCCACACCATCCTCGTGATGGAGCAGGGACGGATCGTGGAGCAGGGGGACCATGCCACTCTGCTGGAGCGACGGGGCGCGTACTACGACCTGTACATGACGCAGTTCCGCGGCGACGACGCGGAGGCCGAGCAGGAGCGCGAGCGGGAGCAGGAGCTCGCCGACGAGGTTCCCGCCAGCTGACACCGGCGGCCGAGAGAGGAGGTGCGCGAGCCGCCGATCGGGGTTGATGCCGCTCGCGCACCGGAACCATCTCATCGTGCCCACCCTGCGGTGGCCAGTGATTGACACCTCCGCGACGGGGTGCGCCTAGAACGACCCGTTCAGCCCAGACGCATTCTCCGCAGTCGCGTCAAGACGCTGCAGACAGCTCGCCGAGGTCGTCGGCCACTTCACTGCCTTCGGCAATGCTTTCGAGGCCCTGGATGAGGTTTGCGCGTCGGGAAAATGAACGGACGGGTGTGGCCCTACACCGTTTCGCTAGGCAGGTGAACGAGTTGTCCCCGCGATCCCGCGGCCGTAGAACGGGAGCATGACGAAAGACGAGCGCGCTTCCCTGCCTCCCGGACCGGAATTCTCGTACGGCGGGTACACGGTGCGGCTGGAGCCCGAGCATGGGCGCACCGGGCGGTGGCGCGTCGTGGAGGACGGGAGCTACTACGGGCTCATCGCGGCGGCAGACCCCATCCATGGTGAGCCGGAGGTCCATTTCGCGGCGCACTTCCCGGGCGAGGAGGACATCCCGCCGATGAAGATCGTCCCGCTGTGGACGTCGGCGGTCGAGTTCCTGCTCGACGCCGGCCACGGTGAGGCACTGTGGGGATTGCCGGAGCAGCGGACCGCGCCGCATCCCATCGTGGTGGACGAGTTGCCCGATCCGGACGAGGAGAGCGAGTCCGAGGGCGCCTCGGGGACCTGAGCACGACGGAGAGCCGACTGCGCGGAGAGCTGAGCATGCAGAGAGCCCGGATCCATCCGGATCCGGGCTCTCTGCGCGGGTTGCCTAGCCGTTCACGCCGATGGCGAAGCTGACCGCTCCCTGGTCGTCGACCTGTGCGTCCAGCACCTTGTCGTCGAGCACCTCGGCCGCCTGCGTCTCCAGGAAGATGCGGGCGCCTCCCGACTCCACCACCTGGTCGGTGGCTTCCGGCTCCGGCGCGACGTTCGCCGCGAACGCGGTGCTGTCGGGGTTGCTGCTGCTGATCCGCAGGCCGGCCGTCTCGTCGGGGGACTGGTCGGTCAGCGTCTTGACGATCGTGCTGGCGTTCTCCGTGAGGGTGAGCATGTGCTCTCCTTCCGTTCGATGGTCCACGAGTGCCCCACGCTCCCGCAGACGCCGCCCGGTCGCAACCGGCATGGAGGTCATTGCCAGGGAACGTGCCGGTCGACGCCATTGTGGTTCTCCTTCCGTCACCTCACGTCTGTGTTCCGGTCCGGGCAGAATGAACCCATGGCGAGCATCCCGGAGCTGACTCTCAACGACGGCAACACCATCCCGCAGCTCGGCTTCGGCGTGTACAAGATCCCGGAGGACGAGACAGCGGATGCCGTGGTCGCCGCCCTGGAGGCCGGGTACCGCCACATCGACACGGCCGCCTTCTACGCCAACGAGCACGGGGTCGGCGAGGGGGTTCGCCGAAGCGGGCTCGACCGCTCGGAGGTGTTCGTCACCAGCAAGGTGTGGTGGACCGAGAACGGCTACGACTCGACCCTCCGCTCGTTCGACCGGAGCCTCGAGCTTCTGGGCTTCGACACAATCGACCTGTTCCTCATCCACTGGCCCGCGCCGAAGAGCGACCGCTACGTCGAGACCTGGCGCGCGCTGGAGCGCGTGCGCGACGAGGGCCGCGCGCGGTCCATCGGCGTGGCCAACTTCCACACGCACCACCTCGACCGGCTGGCCCGGGAGACGGCAACGGTCCCGGCCGTGAACCAGGTCGAGCTGCACCCGTGGCTGCCGCAGGAGGAGGTGCGGGCCTACGACGCCGCCCACGGCATCGTGACGGAGGCGTGGTCACCGCTCGCGCGCGGCCGCATCCTCGGCGACGCCACGCTCGACCGTCTCGCGGCGAAGCACGGTGTGACGCCCGCCCAGATCGTGATCCGCTGGCAGCTCCAGCTGGGCAACGTGGTCATCCCGAAATCGACGTCGCCAGAGCGCATCCGCGCGAACATCGACGTCTTCGGCTTCGTGCTCGACGCCGAGGACCTCGGGGCCATCGCGGAGCTGGAGAGCGGTGAGCGCACCGGGAAAGACCCGGACGATCTCGGCTGAGCCGTTCGTGCGGCTCGCGCCCGCGCGCCGCTATGCTCACTTCAGCGACGGGTCGGAGCGTGCACGGTGCACGCAGGCCCTCCCAGGGGACACGTCGTTGGGGGAGTCTCTCGATGAAGGTCCGTCTCGTCGCCGTCGCCGGCGCGCTCGCCGTCCTCGCCGCTGCGCTGCTGCCCGCGACATCCGCCTCGGCGTGGGCGGTGCTCCCGCTCGCGCCGGCCGGATCGATCGACACCGTGACCGTCTCGTACGTCGGTGCGGAGACCAGGCCGACGCTCCATCTGACCGGCTGGGCGGCCGACCTCAACGACCGTGGGGCGAACGGTCTCACCACGGCCGGCATCGAATTCACGGCCGCCGCTCCCGGCGGCGCGCGTGTCACGATCGGCTACGCCGAGCACAACGACTTCGCGTATCCCCGGCCGGATGTCCCGCGCGTCTACCCGGCGGCCGGCCCGAACCAGGGCTTCGACTTCCACTCCGGGTACCTTCCCGGCACGGGCCTGGTCAACGTCTGCGCCCGCCTGTACAACATCAACGCCCAGCCGTACACCGCGGTCTTCACCTGCTTCAACGTCTCCGTGCCCGCATCCCGTCCGCCGCTGGCCACCATCAGCGGCCCGGTGACCAGCGGTTTCGCCACAGCCGGGTCGACACTGACCGTGTCGCTCGCTGCTCCGAGCGGCGGCACCGACACGTACCGGTGGACCAGCTGGAACGGGCGCGGCGGGGGCAACCCCGGAGGCTATCCGTCGCCGATCCCAGACGCGACCTCGGCCACGTACACGTCGACGGTGGGCGACGTCGGCCGCGACCTCCGTGCCGTCGTGACCACGCGACTGCTGAGCGTGACCATCGAGCAGCAGACGGACCCGGTGGGCATCGACCTCCCGCTCTCCGGCGGCTGGTCCCGCGTCGCCTCCTCGGACCGCTTCGCCACGTCGGTGGCGGTCTCGCAGAGCGCGTTCCCCGATTCTGCGGCCGGCGTCCCGGTCGCGTACGTCGCCTCCGGCGTGACGTTCCCGGACGCGCTCTCGGCCGGCGCCGCCGCGGCGAAGACGCACGGCACGCTCCTCCTCACGCGCCCCGGCGCGCTCGACCCGAACGTGGCGGCCGAGCTGGTCCGCCTCCACCCGCAGCAGGTGATCGTGGTGGGCGGCGTCCAGGCGATCACGGATGACGTGGTCGCCGCGATCCGCGCGCTGCCGTTCTCGCCGGACGTCCGGCGGATCGGCGGCGCCGACCGCTTCGAGGTGTCCCGCGCGATCATCGACGACGCTTTCGGCACGCGCGCGCCCGACGTCTACGTGGTGACGGGCAATGCCTTCCCCGACGCCCTGGCCGCCGCCGCTGCGGCCGCGCAGACCGGTCGGCCGGTGCTGCTCGTGAACGGTTGGCTGGGTGCCGCCGATGCGGGGACGACGGATGCGCTCCGCCGGTGGGGGACGACGCACGCCACCGTGGTCGGCGGTTCGGACGTCGTCACCGACGGCCTCGCCTCCACCCTCGGCGTCCCGGTGGACCGCGTCGCGGGGTCGGACCGGTTCGCGACGGCGGCCGAGCTCGCGCGCACCCTCCCGCACACCGGCGTCACCTACATGGCGAGCGGTCTCAACTTCCCCGACGCCCTGACGGCGGCGGTTCTGGCGGTCGCGCATCCCGGACCGCTGCTGCTCGCCACGGGGTGGTGCGCTCCGGTTAGCGCCCTCTCCGCCATGCAGGACACGGGCGTCACGCGCCTGGTCGCCGTCGGCGGCGACGCGGTGCTGAACAGCAACTCCTGGTTCAACGCCTGCTGACCCGGCAGCCGCGCTCCGCTGCTGACTGCGGTCGTTCGGAACGTCTGCGCCCGGTCGACCCGGCGCAGATGTGACGAACCGGCGCAGTCACGCGCGGGTGACCGGTTGGGCAGGATGGTGCGCAGCTCACGGCGCCCTCCTCACTCCCCGGACGGATGCGCCCCCACGACGTCGAGCAGCCAGGCCAGTGCGAAAGCCCGCTCGCGCCAGGCGGCGTACCGGCCGGAGACGCCGCCGTGCCCCGCGGCCATCTCGATCTTCAGCAGCACATCCGCATCCATATCGCGAAGCCGGGCCACCCACTTCGACGGCTCGACATAGAGCACGCGCGTGTCGTTGAGGCTCGTGATGGCGAGGATCCGCGGGTAGCGGGTGGCGTGCACGTTCTCCAGCGGCGAGTACGACTTCATGTAGTCGTAGACCTCCGGATCGTGCAGCGGGTCGCCCCACTCGTCCCACTCGATCACCGTGAGCGGGAGGGACGGGTCGAGGATGCTGGTCAGCGGGTCCACGAAGGGCACCTCCGCGAGGATGCCGGCGAAGTCGCGCGGCGCCAGGTTCGCCACGGCGCCCATCAGCAGTCCGCCCGCGCTGCCGCCCTGCGCGGCAAGGCGCGATGGCTCGGTCCAGCCCTGGTCGACGAGGTGGCGCGCGGCCGCCACGAAGTCCGTGAACGTGTTCTTCTTGCGCAGCTTCTTGCCGTTCTCGTACCAGAGCCGGCCGAGCTCGCCGCCGCCGCGCACATGCGCGATCGCGAAGACCACGCCGCGGTCGAGCAGGCTGAGGCGCGGGATGCTGAACGACGGGTCCATGCTCGCTTCGTACGAACCGTAGCCGTACAGCACCAGCGGCGCGGGCTCGCCGGGGGTCACCAGGTCGCGTCGGTAGACCAGCGAGACCGGGATGCGCGCACCGTCCTCCGCGACCGCCCACTCCCTGCGCTGTGCGAACAGCGACGGGTCGAACCCGCCGAGCACCGGCTGCTGCTTGCGCAGGGTCAGCTCACGCGTGCGCACGTCGTAGTCGTAGACCGTCGACGGCGTGACGAAGCTGCCGTAGCCGAGGCGGAGGAAGGGCTGCGTCCACTCCGGGTTGCCGCCGACGCCGACCGTGAACAGCTCCTCGTCGAAGTGCAGCTCGTGCGGGGTGTCGTCGTCGGGCTTCTCACTGTCCGGCTGGGGGACGCAGGCGACCGCGACCCGGGTCATCCCTTCGCGGCGGTACTCGACGCTGACGAAGTCGCGGAACGCATCCACTCCCTCCAGGCGTACGGCCGGGTCGTGGGGAAGGAGCATCCGGCGGGGTCCCTGCGGGTCGTCGGCCGAGACGCTGACGAGCTCGAAGTTGACGGCGCCGTCGTTGTGCACGATGAGCAGCCGGTCGTGGCCGCCGACGATCGCGTGCTCCACGTCGTACTCGACGCCCTCCTTCCGCGGCCACACCACCGTGAACTCGCCGGTCGGCTCGTCGGAGCGCAGCAGCCACGCCTCGCTGGTGATGCTGGAGCCCGCCTCGATGACGAGGAACCGGCGGCTGCGGGTCAAGCCGACGCCGATCCAGTACCGCTCGTCGGGCTCGTGGAACACCTGGACGTCGCTGGTCGCCGGGCCGTCGCCCACCCGGTGGCGCC
>NZ_JBNDHX010000089.1:0-15533 GCF_056755275.1 Leifsonia sp. HAY1-4F | reverse complement strand
GCCCGTGGACTGGCGCGTATGCGGGTCTCCGCCGCCCAGGTTCGCAGGAACTGGCCGGCCGTCCTCCGGGCGATGGATGGCATTCTCGCGCACTCGGCGAACTCACAGGGAGCGCGGGACCAAGCCGGTGCCCTCGCGTGTTCCACCTACTGACGGCGTCGCAGCCAGCGCGCCGCACGAGGAGGAATCGTGACACAGGACTACCGCAAGGACCCGGAGGCCGTCTCCCGGCTGACCCCGCGTCAGTACGAGGTGACACAGGAGGCCGCAACCGAGCCGGCGTTCCGCAACGAGTACTGGAACAACCATGAGGAGGGCCTGTACGTCGACGTCGTGTCGGGGGAGCCGCTCTTCGCGTCCGTGAACAAGTACGACAGCCGCTCGGGATGGCCGAGCTTCACCGTTCCGGTCGAGCCGGGCAATATCGTCGAGAAGGTCGACCGGGCCTACGGAATGGTGCGCACCGAGGTGCGATCCGCCCACGGTGACAGTCACCTGGGCCACCTCTTCGACGACGGTCCGGCCGAGGCCGGAGGGCTGCGCTATTGCATCAACTCGGCCGCTCTCCGCTTCGTCCCGCTCGCCGAGCTGGATGCGGCCGGATACAGCCAGTACACCCACATCTTCGAGAAGTAAGGAGCATCACAATGACGCAGAAGGCCATCCTCGCCGGAGGCTGTTTCTGGGGAATGCAGGACCTCATCCGCAAGCTCCCGGGCGTGGTCGGCACGCGCGTGGGCTACACCGGCGGCGACGTCCCCAACGCCACCTACCGCAACCACGGCAGCCACGCCGAGGCGATCGAGATCGAGTTCGACCCGGAGCGCACCACCTACCGCGACCTGCTCGAGTTCTTCTTCCAGATCCACGACCCGTCGACGAAGAACCGTCAGGGCAACGACGTCGGCACCAGCTACCGCTCCGCGATCTTCTTCGTGGACGACGAGCAGCGCCGGATCGCCGAGGACACCATCGCCGACGTGGATGCGTCGGGCCTCTGGCCGGGGAAGGTCGTCACCGAGGTGACGGCGGCCGGACCCTTCTGGGAGGCGGAGGCGGAGCACCAGGACTACCTGGAGCGCATCCCGTGGGGTTACACCTGCCACTTCGTGCGCCCGGGCTGGAAGCTTCCCAAGCGGGAGGCCGCCGCGAGCTGACGGCCAGAGCCGCCGGGAGCTGACGGCCGAGCCGCCGGGAGCTGAGGGCTCAGGCGGCGGCCACCCGCTCCAGCAGCACCGCCACCTCCATGTGCCCGGTCTGCGGGAACATGTCGAGCACACGGCCGGCCCGGATGCGGTACGACGGCATCCGGGCCAGGTCGTGCGCGAGGCTCCTCGGATTGCAGCTGGAGTAGACGACGCTCGGGATGCCCGACCCCTCCAGCCAGCCGGACAGCGCGGCCCCGATGCCGCGCCGGGGCGGGTTGACGATCACGAGTTCTGGCGCGGTCGCGGCGCCCAACGCGAACGCGGTCGCGTCGCCGGTGCGGAACGCCACCTGGCGGAACCCGGCGGCCGCGGCGCTCGCGCGGGCGCTCCGGACGGCCTCCCGGCTGGTCTCCACGCCGACGACCCGGCGGCCGGGCGCGGCGACGTGCAACGCGAAACCGCCGACGCCGCAGTACAGGTCCCACACCGAGGCGGGGGCGACAGCATCCACCCAGGACGCCACCTGCGCGTACAGTTCGACGGCGACCGCCGTGTTCGTCTGGAAGAAGCTCTGCGGGCGCAGTCGCAACGACATCGGCCCCATCCGCATCGGCAGCGCGGAGTCGCGGGTGAGCACCACCTCCGTATCGCCTTCGACGACGGCCTTGTGCTCGGGCTGCAGGTTGACGGTGACCACGCGCGCGGACGGCAGCCGGTCCAGCAGCCACGGAAGCCCGTCGCGGACGCGGGGCACGGTTGCCTCCGTGCTGGCGACGAAGCGGATCATCAGCTCGCCGTCGGGGGACTCCGTGACGAGCACGAACTTCAGCTCGCCGCGGCGCTCCGGCACGCTGTACGGCTCCAGATTCTGCCGCGTCACGAACGCAGCCAGCACCGGGAGTGCCGCGCGGATCCCCGGCGCGCAGATCCCGCACGCGCGCAGGTCGACGCCGCGGCCGGCCTCGTCGAGAATGCCGACAGTCGGCGCGTCGGCGCTGCCGCCGATCACCATCTTGGCTTTGTTCCGGTAGCCGGCCTCCGCGCTCGCCACGGGCGCCAGCCACTCGGCGTCGCCGAACGGGGCGAGCAGGTCGCGAGCCAGCCGATCCTTGCCTTCCAGCTGCTCCGCGTAAGGGACGCCCATCAGCGTGCACGAGCGGCACACCCCGGCGTCGAAGTACGAACAGTCCATCCCGCGCCTGATCCTATTGCGCCGGTCGCCGATCAGCGAATGATATGCGCGCCGCCCGCGACCACCTCGAAACCGGCCGACAGCAGCGACGCCTCCCGCGAGGAGGGCCCGACGAGCAGCTCGAACGCCCCAGGCTCGACGACGCGGGCGCCGCCGGCGTCCACGATCGTGCAGTCCGCGACCGGGAGCCGGATGCGGACGCGCTCGGATGCGCCCGGAGCCAGGTCGACCTGGCGGTAGGCCTTCAGCTCGCGGTCCGTCCAGCTCACGCTTGTCACCGCGTCGCGAACGTAGACCTGCACCGTCTCGCGGACGGGACGTCCCCCGGTGTTGCGCACGGTGACCTCGGCGACGATGTCGTCGTCGACGACGAGCTCGGTGCGGGCGAGCACCAGGTCCTCGTACTCGACCGTCGTGTACGACAGGCCCTCCCCGAACACCCACGCGGGCTGCTGGGTGAGGTCGGCGTAGCGGTCGCCGTGCTGCCCGCGGAGCTGGTTGTAGTACGTCGGCTGCTGGCCGACGTGACGGGCAAAGGAGATCGGCAGCCGGCCCGAGGGTTCGATCCGCCCGGCGAGGAGCTCGGCGATCGCCTGGCCGCCCCGCATCCCGGGATTCGCGGCCCAGAGCACCGCGGCGGCCTTCGCGACCGATGCCGGCAGTACGAGCGGCTTGGAGGCCAGGAGCACCACGACGACGGGCTTCCCGGTCGCGATCATCGCGTCGAGCAGCGCGATCTGACCGCCGATCAGCTCCAGCGTCGCCGTGGAGCGGCCCTCGCCGACGAGCTCGATGCGGTCGCCGACGACGGCGACGACGACGTCGGACGCCGCAGCGGCGGCGACCGCCTCGTCGATCAGGTCACCGTCGGGAGCGCAGGGGACGACCACGGCCGGACGCGGCTGCCCGTCGGGGAACGTCGAGCCGCGCGAGTCGACGTCGAGCGTGAGGATGTCCGCGCCGCGGGCGTGGCGGACGTCCCAGCCGTCGAGCGCGCGCAGGCCGTCGAGCACCGTCGTGATCATGTCGCGCGGCTGGCCGTCGACCCAGCCGGCCTGACCGGATCCGCCGGCCCAGTCGCCGAGCTGGGTCTGCGCATCGTCGGCGAGGGGACCGACGACCGCCACCCGGAGAGGTGCCGCCAGCGGCAGCGTCCCGTCGTTCTCGAGCAGCACGATCGACCGGCGTGCGACCTCGAGGTTGAGCTCTGTGTGCGCGGCGCTGCCGACGACGGTGTCGAGTTCGGGGGAGGGGAGACGTGGATCCTCGAACAGGCCCAGGTCGAACTTCAGCGTCAGGATGCGGGCGACGGCCGCGTCGAAGGCGTCCTCGGCGAGCATCCCCCGCTCGACCGCCTCCAGAGCCCCCTCGAAGAACATCGGGGTCGTCATGACCATGTCGTTCCCGGCCCGCACGGCGGCAGCCGCAGCGTGGGCGTAGTCGGGCTGGACCTTCTGCTCCCAGACCATGCGGCCCACGTTGTCCCAGTCGGTGATGAGGGTGCCGGTGTATCCCCACTCCCCGCGGAGCACATCGTTGAGCAGCCAGTCGTTCACCGTGATCGGCACGCCGTCCGTGCTCTGGTAGCCGAGCATGAAGGTCCGGCATCCCTCGCGTGCGACGCGCTCGAAGGGCGGCAGGAACCAGCTGCGCAGCTTGCGGCGCGAGATGTCGGCCTCGCTGGCGTCGCGTCCGCCCTGGGTCTCCGAGTACCCGGCGAAGTGCTTCGCGGTGGCGAGGATCGCGGACGGGTCGTCCAGCCCCGTCCCTTGGTAGCCGCGCACCATGGCGGCGGCGAGCTCGCCGATGAGGAACGGGTCCTCGCCGAAGGTCTCGCCGACCCGCCCCCAGCGCAGGTCGCGTGCGATGCACAGCACCGGCGAGAACGTCCAGTGCACGCCGGTCGCGGCGACCTCCTCCGCGCTGGCGCGCGCGACGCGCTCGATCAGTTCCGCATCCCACGACGCGGCCATGCCGAGCTGGGTGGGGTAGATCGTCGCGCCCGGCCAGAACGAGTGCCCGTGGATGCAGTCCTCGCCGACCAGCAGCGGGATCCGAAGGCGGGTGAGAGCCGTGAGCCGGTTCGCCTCCACGATGCGCTCCGGCGACGTGTGCAGGAGGGAGCCGGCGTGGCGCCGCAGCACGTGGTCGCGCAGGTCGTCGCGCGCGTCGAGCTGCAGCATCTGCCCCACCTTCTCCTCCACCGTCATACGGCCCAGGAGGTCGCGGACGCGTTCGGCGGTGGTGAGCGACGGATCCCGGTAGGGGAGAGCATCGTGCCCGGGCGCGGCGCTCGCGGATGGGAGGAGGGAGGTCATGCGGTGGTGCTTTCCTGCGAGGCTCCGGTGGGAGCGGTGGGTCCGGCGGGAGCGGTCGGGATGGCCGGGGTGCGGACCTGGGTGACGGCGGCGTTGACGTTCATGCCCTTGCGCTTCATCGCACGGGCGCGCTCGCCGGCCGAGCGGAGGCGCGGGTTGACGTACTCGTCGATGCCGAAGTTGATCAGAGCCAGCGCGACGCCGAGAAAGGCGATGCAGAGTCCCGCGGGGACGTACCACCACCAGTAGTCGGGGAAGGCGTTGTTCTGCTGCGCCCAGAACAGGATCGTGCCCCAGTTCAGGTTCGATACCGGGATGACACCGATGAACGCGAGAGTGGTCAAGCCCAGCACGGCGGCCGTCATCGTGCCCACGAAGCTCGACGCGATGATCGCGAGGAGGTTGGGCAGCATCTCCACCAGGATGACGCGATGCAGCGGTTCGCCGTTGGCCCTCGCGGCCTGGATGAAGTCGCGGTTGCGTAGCGACATCGTCTGCGCGCGCAGAACGCGCGCGCCCCATGCCCATCCGGTGAGCCCCAGCACTGCGGCGATGAGCGGCAGGGGCGGGTCGTCGAACTGCGAGGCGACGATGATCATCAGGGGGAGTCCCGGGATGACCAGGAACACGTTCGACAGCGCCGAGAGCGACTCGCTCTTCCAGCCGCGCAGGTAGCCGGCGGTGACCCCGACGACGATGGCGACGACGGTGGCCATGATCGTGGCGAGGAAGCCGACGACGAGGACGCCCCGGGTCCCGTAGACGAGCTGACTGAAGACGTCCTGGCCGATGTGGGTCGTGCCCAGGAGGTGCGTGAACGACGGTGGCTGCAGGGTCTCCTGGAGGTGCTGCCCGTTCGGGTCGTACGGCGCGATCAGGGGCGCGAAGATCGCGACGAGCACGAAGACGCCGAGGATGATCAGCCCGGTCGCGGACTTCGGGTTGCTGAACATGGCCAGCGAGGCCTTCAGCTGCGACCAGAAGGTCGCCTTCTTTGGGACGGCAGGCTGCGGGAGGTCCGTCTGGGGGACGTCGGCCTGGGGGGAAACGATGGTCATGGTCAGGCCTCCGTCTGACGGGTGCGGGGGTCGAGGATGGCATAGGCGATGTCCGCCAGGATGTTCGCCACCAGCACGGCCAGGACCAGGACGAGGAAGATGCCTTGCATCAGCGCGTAGTCCTTGGCGTTGGTGGCGTTGAGCAGCAGCAGCCCGATGCCCGGGTAGGAGAACACCATCTCCATCACGATCGCGCCGCTCACGATGAACCCGAGGGCGAGCGCGAAGCTCTGGATCTGCGGGAGCACCGCGTTGCGGGCGGCGTAGCGCCACAGCACACGCCGGTTCGGCATGCCCTTCGCCTGCGCGACGGTGATGTAGTCCTCGTCGAGGACGGTGAGCATCATGTTGCGCATGCCGAGCACCCAGCCGCCGAGCGAGACGACCACGATCGTGAGCATCGGCAGGGCGCCGTGGGAGATCACCTGGCCGATGAACTCCCCGTTCCATCCCGGCTCGACGCCGAGTTCGTAGGCGTGTCCCGCGGGGAACCAGCCGAGCGTCGTCGAGAAGATCGCGATGAAGATGAGGCCGAGCCAGAAGTAGGGCACCGTCCCGAGGAACGTCGTCGCAGGGACGAACAGGTCCAGCCGGCTGCCGCGCTTCCAGCCGATCACAGCTCCGAGGCTTGTCCCGATCAAGAACGAGATCACCGTCGCGAAGCCGACCAGGCAGAGCGTCCACGGCAGGGCGGAGGCGATCGCGTCGCCGACGGGCGCCATGCCGGTGGAGATCGAGACGCCCAGGTTGCCGTGCAGCAGCATGTTCCAGTAGTCGAGGTACTGCTGCCAGAGCGGCACGGAGTGGTCGACGCCGAACATCAGGCGCAGCGCCTTCTCCGCGGCGGGGGTGAGCTGGCCCTGGCTGCGAGCCATGTAGGCGTCGACGGCATCGCCCTTCAACAGGCGTGGCAGGAAGAAGTTGATGGTGATGGCCGCCCACAGCGTGAAGGCGTAGAAGGCCACCCGGCCGCCGATGAAACGCCAGGGGACTCGGACGCCGCCCCGCTCGGCCCGGGTCGCCGTGGTCCCGACGAGCGTCGGGTCGGCGGATGTCGTGGCTTCGGCACTCACAGCGCACCTCCTGCAGTCTGTGGGGTCAGCGACCCGAAATGTTCGTCGGGATCGGGGGACGCGGCGCGGAGTTCGCGCGTGTATGGGTTCTTCGGGCGAAGGATGACGTCGTCGGCGAGGCCGTGCTCGACGATCCTGCCCTGGTTGAGCACGATGATCTCGTCGCTGAAGTGGCGCGCTGTGGCCAGGTCGTGGGTGATGTAGAGCACCCCGAGCCCGACTTCGCGCTGCAGGTCGGCGAGCAGGTTCAGAACGCCGAGGCGGAGCGAGACGTCGAGCATCGACACCGGCTCGTCGGCCACCAGCAGAGCGGGCCGGGAGGCGAGCGCCCGGGCGATGGCCACGCGCTGACGCTGGCCGCCGGAGAGCTCGTGCGGCCGGCGGTCGATCACCGCGTCCGCATCCAGCTGGACGCGCCGCAGGAGGCGCCGGACCTCGTCGTCGACCTCCGCGCGCGGGACTACATGGTCCAGCCGGAGCGGGCGCTCGATGTGGTGACGGATCGAGTGCGAGGGGTTCAGCGAGGCGAACGGGTCCTGGAAGACCATGCGCAACTGCTGACGGTAGCGCCGCAGCCGCGTGCCGGCCCGTGGGATCGGGGCGCCGTCGAGCAGCACCGTGCCGCGCGTGGGAGTCTCCAGCTGGGTGAGGATCTTCGCGATCGTCGACTTGCCGCTGCCCGACTGACCGACCAGGCCGATGGTCTGGCGCGGGGCCAGCGTGAAGCTGACGTCGTCCAGGGCCTTGAGCTGTCCGGATCCGCGGACGTTGTAGATCTTGGTGACGTTCCGGAACTCGAGCGTGGTCATCGGACGACCACTCCTCTCTCTCCCGTGAGCCGAGGGAACGACCGGAGGAGCGTGCGGGTGTACTCGTGCTGGGGGTCGGTCCAGATCTGCTGGGCCGGTGCGAGTTCGACGATCTCGCCGTCGCGCATGATCGCGATGCGGTCGCTGATCTCCAGCAGCAGAGGCAGGTCGTGCGTGATGAACACGACCGAGAACCCGAAATCGTGGCGGAGCTGCGAGATCTGCTTGAGGATCTCGCGCTGCACGAGCACGTCCAGAGCGGTCGTGGGCTCGTCCATCACCATGAGCTGCGGACGCAGCGCGAGGGCCATGGCGATCATGACCCGCTGGCGCATGCCGCCGGAGAGCTCGTGCGGGTAGGAGCGCAGTCGCTGACCGCCCACCTTCACGAGCTCGAGGAGGTCGGTCACCGCCGCGCGGCGCTCCGGGCGGGTCATCCGCGGACGGTGCACCCTGAAGACGTCGTCGAGCTGCGATCCGATGGTGGCCACCGGGTTGAGGGCGTTCATGGCCCCCTGGAAGACCATCGAGACCTTGTCCCACCGGAATCGGCGCATCTGCTCCGCGTCGAGGGAGTTGATGTCGACGTCGGCGCCGGACTCGTCGTGGAAGACGACGCTGCCGCTGGTGATCACGGCCGGCGGCTTGAGCAGGCGCTGCACGCCGTACGCGAGCGTGGTCTTGCCGCAGCCGCTTTCGCCGGCGAGGCCGACGATCTCGCCGCGCCGGATGTCGAGAGTGACGTTCTTGACCGCCGCGACCGGCGGATCCACGTCGTACACGACCGAGAAGTCGCGCACCGAGAGAAGGGTGTCTGTCATGAGGGCATCGCTTTCCTGCTGTCCGCGGATCGTCCGGGGCGGCCGCGGGCACGATGCCCTCGCCCGCCCCGGACGCGTTCGGTGACTACTTGCCTGCGGGTTTCAGGTTCATCAGCACCTGGACGGCCGACGGCTGCGTCGGGTCGGCGGTCGCGTACTGGTCCTTCTCGCTCGGCCAGCCCGTGAACTTCCGGGTGTTGTACTCGGCCAGCTGCGGGTGGGTGCCGATCGCGATGGCGGGGACGTCCTCGACGAAGATCTTCTGCAGCTTCTCGAGGGCGGCGGTGCGGGCGCCGTCGTCGGACGCCTGCGCGTACTCCTTGAGCAGGGCGGTGGCCTCCGGGTTGCTGTAGCGCCCGAAGTTGTCCGAGACCTTGCCGTCGGCGGCCTGGTCGAGGTAGCTGCTGTTCATGACGTCGTCGTAGATGTGCCACGGGTTCGAGCCCGAGCCGCTCCAGTGCAGAGCGGCGTCGAAGTTGCCGGAGGCCATGTTGGCGAACCAGGTGTCGGCATCCGGGGTGGCGACCTTCGCGTCGGCGCCGAGGGTGCTCTTGATCTGCGTCGCAGCCAGCTGGATGCCGGTGACGTAGTCGTTCCAGCCCTGCGGGTCCTGCAGGGTGAAGGAGACGGGGGAGCCCTTCGGGTCGATCAGGGCGCCGTCCTTCCACGTGTAGCCCGCGTCGGAGAGGACCTTCTTGGCGCCGTCGACGTCGATCGTGAACGTCTTGTCCTTGTAGGCGGACGCGATGTACTGGTCGCCGGTGGGCTGCGGGATGCCCGTGACGTTGGTCAGCTCGGGGCCGGCGTTGCTGCGGGCCTTCTCGGCGTGTGCCTTGCGGTCGACGACCATGTTGACGGCCTTGCGGAACGCGACGTCGTTGAACGGCGCCTTGGTCGTGTTGACGACGATCATGTCCGGGCTGAGCACGTTGGCGCCCCAGAACACGTTGTGCTTCGGGTCCTTGTCCACGTAGTTCTTCTGGTAGTCGGTGATGAAGATCTGCGCCCAGTCCGTCTCGCCGCTCTGCAGCGCGCGGAGGAGGCCGGTGTTGTCGTTGTACTCGAGGTACTTCAGCTCGGCGACCGGGACGGTGCCGCCCCAGTAGTCCGTGCGCGCCTTGAGGACGACGCCCTGCGACGAGAAGGTCTTGATCGTGTACGGGCCGGTGCCGATGGCATCCTTCACCGCGTCCTTCGTCGGGTCGGCGATGGTTTTCCACTGGTGCTCGGGCACCATGGCCACCTGGAGCACGTCGCCCTGCTTGACGAACTTCGACTCGCCGAAGTTCAGGACGACGTTCGCGCCCTCCTTCTTGATGTCCGTCAGCTTCAGGCCGCCGAGGTCGAGAGCCGGGGTGTTCTTGATCAGCGTGTAGGTGAAGACGATGTCGTCGGCCGTGAACGGCTTGCCGTCGCTCCACTTCACGCCCGTCCGCGGGGTGACGGTCAGCTGCGTGTATGCGGCGTTCCACTGGACCTTCGAGGCGAGCCAGGGGGTGGTCTCGTTCTTGCCGACCGGGTTGACGATCGCCAGCGGCTCGTAGATCATCCGGTCGTACCCGAGCGACATACCGGAACCGGTGGTGATGAACGGGTTGTTGATCTGCGTTGCGAGGATGGCGGCGCCGTCGGGCTTCGCGACGGTGAGGGAGCCCCCGGTGGACCCGCCGGCCTTCGCCGACCCGTCGGACGAGCAGCCGGTGAGCGCCATCGCTCCGATGGCCGCGACCGCGGATGCCGTGATCAAGTACTTCCTAAGCCTCATTGCTTCTCCTTCGTCTCGGGCACATCCCTTGTGCCCTGGGTGCTGCGGAATGTCGTGGAACAGTAACTTGCTTACTGGTCAGAAAGCACGTTGGGGTGAGGTTACTGGGTGGTAAGCTCATTCGCAAGCAGAACGAGCAGGAAGCGATTCGGGATGGCCACGAGCAGCAGCAGCGCCACTCCGCGGCCGGAGACCGAGCGCAAGCGCGAGAAGATCCTGCGAGCGGCGATCGAGACCTTCGGCACGAAGGGATCCACCAACGGGACGCTCGCCGACATCGCCGAACAGGTCGGGATCACCCACGCCGGCGTCCTGCACCACTTCGGCTCCAAGCAGAACCTGCTCCGCGAGGTGCTCGAGTTCCGAGACCAGGACGACGTCGCACACCTCGCCGGGCGACACATCCCGGGCGGTCCTGCGCTATTCCAGCACCTGGTCGAGACCGCGGAGCGGAACGTGCTGCGCCCGGGCATCGTGCAGGTCTACACCGTGCTGTCGGCCGAGTCGGTGACCGACGAGCATCCCGCGACCGCCTACTTCCACGACCGCTACCGCGTGCTGCGCGGCGAGATCGACGCCGCTTTCCGCGAGCTGTGCGCGCAGGAGGGCGTGGAGGACCCCGGCACGATCGACCAGGCCGCAGCGTCGATCCTCGCCGTCATGGACGGACTGCAGCTGCAGTGGCTCCTCGACCCGACGGCGATCGACCTCGCGCGGGCCAGCGCGTTCGCCATCGAAGCGATAGTGAACGGCGTGCTGCGACCCGGGCCGGCGGTGTCGTCGTATCTCCGCGACGCCTGACAACGAAGGTCACGTCGGCGACCGGCGCGGTGCCATGGAGTGATGGATGGATGGTGCCCCCAGTAGGATTTGAACCTACGGCCTTCTGCTCCGGAGGCAGACGCTCTATCCCCTGAGCTATGGGGGCCAGGGTGCTCACCAGGCTAGCATCCCCTCCGCCGCGTCCGTGAATCCGGGCGGCCGTCCGTCAGGACGCGGGAATGTTGCCCAGGACGCTCTGCATCAGCGGTGCGGCATCGCCCGGTTCGAAGAAGGCGCCGGACTCCGCGACCACCCAGTAGCTGCCGCGGAAGATCTGAACCTGACCCGAGGTGCCGGGCTCGAAGTAGCCTTCCACCTGCGGGGGAACGCCGTAGGTGGGCACCGGCTTGGAGGTGGTGATCGCCGCGTTCTTCAGGCCTTCCAGCTGGCTGGCCGGCGGCTTGGCGACAGCGACCTGGACCACTTGTCCGCTGGTCTGGTTCTTCCAGGCGCAGGACACTCCCTGCCAGTCCACGATCTTCTTCTCGAGCGTTCCGCTCTTCGGTGCGTAGTCCGGGTCGACTCCGTAGTTCGGATTGAACGCGTAGAGCTGGTCGGCGGTCAGCACCTGATCGCAGGTGAGCCCTACGGGGGTCGGCGGGTCGGTCGGGGTCGGCGTGGGCGTCGGGCCGGCCGACGGTGAGTCGCTCGCCGCGGCGGGTCCGTCGGAGGATACCGGCGGCTTGGCCGTCGACGTGCAGCCGGCGAGGGCGGCAACGATGAGGCCCGCGGCGGCGGTCGCGGCGAGAAGGGCGAAGCGGCGGGAAGTGGAGGGCATTCGTCTCGTCTTTCTGCTCGGCGCGCGGCGTCCGGGCGCGCGTCGGGTTGACCCTATCAATTCGGCCGGTGGGGACCGCGGGAGCGGCCCCGGGCATCCCGGTAGAATCGTTGCTCATGACTCCCGCTGACCTCTCCGCCGCACTCCTCGACATCGTGACGACGGTGGTCGAGCGGCGACGCGAGGGCGGCGCCGACGTCCCCGAGCTGTCCCTGACCACGGACGACGTGCCGCTGGAGCGGCCCAAGAACCGCGACCACGGCGACTGGGCGTCCAATGTGGCGATGCGCCTGGCCAAGAGGGTCGGTGCGAACCCCCGCGAACTCGCGGGTGAGATCGCCACCGCTGCGGCCGGCATCGACGGCGTCGCCTCCGCCGAGGTGGCCGGCCCGGGCTTCATCAACTTCCGGCTGGATGCGGCTGCCGCAGGACTCCTGGCCAAGACCATCGTCGACGCGGGCGACGCCTACGGCCGCGGTCACACCTACGACGGCCTGCGGGTGAATCTGGAGTTCGTGTCCGCCAACCCCACCGGCCCCGTCCACATCGGCGGAGCCCGCTGGGCGGCCGTCGGCGACAGCCTGGCGCGCATCCTGCAGGCCGAAGGCGCGGACGTCACCCGCGAGTACTACTTCAACGACCACGGTTCGCAGATCGATCGGTTCGCACGCAGCCTGCTGGCCGCCTACCTCGGCGAGCCGACACCGGAGGACGGCTACGGCGGCGCGTACATCGGCGAGATCGCCGAGCGCGTCGCAGCCGCCTATGCGGCGGACGAGACCGGCGGCGACCTCGCGGGCCTCCCGCGCGAGCAGCAGCAGGAGGTGTTCCGCTCGATCGGCACCCAGCTGATGTTCGCGGAGATCAAGGCGCGCCTGCACGCCTTCGGCGTCGACTTCGACGTGTACTTCCATGAGGATTCGCTGCACGAGTCCGGAGCGGTCGAGCGCGCCATCGCACGCCTCCAGGAGCAGGGCCACATCTTCGAGGCCGACGGCGCCATCTGGCTGCGCACCACGGCGTTCGGCGACGACCGCGACCGCGTCGTGATCCGGTCGAACGGCGAGCCCGCGTACATCTCCGGCGACCTGGGCTACTACCTCGACAAGCGCGAGCGGGGCTTCGAGCAGAACATCATCATGCTCGGCGCCGACCACCACGGCTACATCGGCCGCATGATGGCGATGGTCGAGGCGTTCGGGGATGTGCCGAACGTCAACCTCCAGATCCTCATCGGCCAGATGGTCAACCTGCTGAAGGACGGCGAGCCGGTCCGCATGTCCAAGCGTGCCGGAACGATCGTGACGCTCGACGACCTGGTGGATGCGGTGGGCGTCGATGCGGCGCGGTATGCCCTGGTGCGCTCCTCGACCGACTCGCAGCTCGACATCGACCTCGACCTACTGACCAAGCGCAGCAACGACAACCCTGTCTACTACGTCCAGTACGCTCACGCGCGGACCCGGTCGGTCGCCGCGAACGCCGAGAAGTCCGGGGTCGACCACAGCGCGTTCGCGCCGGAACTGCTGACGCACGAGACCGAGTCGGCGCTGCTGGGTGGCCTGCAGGAGTTTCCTCGCGTAGTGGCGCTCGCGGCCGAACTCCGGGAGCCGCACCGCGTCGCGCGCTACATCGAAGAGCTGGCGGGCCTGTACCACGCGTGGTACGCAGTGAGGGACGGTTCGACGCGCGTGCTCCCGCACGGCGAGGAGCCCGTGACCGATCTGCACCGCACGCGCCTCTGGCTGAACGACGCGACCGGTCAGGTCATCCGCAATGGCCTCGGCCTCGTGGGGGTGTCCGCGCCGGACCGCATGTAGACGCCCGACCGCACCACGACCGAACGGAGGGACGACCGGATGAGCGACGACACCACGAAGCAGTCGACGGAACCGGAGACGCCCGCGCCCAGCGGGAGCCTCCGGCCTCGCTGGCAGCGACTGCTGCTCACTGTCGGCATCCCGGTGGTCGCAGTCGTCGTCCTGCTGGTCGTGGTCGACAGCGTCGCCCGCGCGTATGCGGAGCAGCGCGTCTCGGCCGAGATCGAGAAGAACCTCCCCGCGGGGGTGAGCGGACAGGTCTCCACCCATATCGGCGGGTTCTCGGTGCTGCAGCAGTACCTCTCCGGGAGCTTCGAGCGCATTGAGCTGGATGCGCCCCAGCTGGTCGTGCAAGGGGCGCCGCTGAACGCGACGATCGTCGCCACCGGAGTCCCCACCGACTTCTCCAAGCCCGTCGCGGATGCGACAGGGACGCTGTCCATCGGCCCGGCCGCCCTCAACACGCTCGTGAAGATCCCCGGCGCGACCGGGGACATCACCCTCGGGTCCGGCACCATCGGCTACGACGGCAAGATCGATCTGCTCGGCCTCCCGGTCGGGTACACGGTCACGGCGACGCCGAAGGCGGACGGCAAGCAGGTGCTGCTGCAGCCGGACAAGGCGTCGCTGAAGACGGGCGCGGGCAGCGTGGACCTCGGCCGGCTGCTCGAGGCGCTCACGGCGCGCGGCCCGTTCCCTGTCTGTGCCGCCCAATACCTCCCGAACGGCGTCCAGGTCGCGAACATCGCCGTGACGCCGACCGAGGCGACCGTCGAGCTCACCGCGAGCGACTTCGTCCTCGACCAGCGCTTCCTCACCAGCAAGGGGAGCTGTTCGTAACACGCAAGGGGGGCTGCACGAGGCCCCGATAGACTTCTGATGTCATCTCCATCCGGCTTCAGGGACCAATCCGGGTCCGCTCGCCTGTGAGACCCCCACTCGTCACCACCCGTGAGGTTCCCTATGGCCCGTTCCGATGCCGCACCCAACCCGCTCGCCCCGCCGTGGCTGCATGTCCCCGAGGACGCGAACGCTCTCGTTGCCGGGCTCTGGTCCCGCACGACCGCCCGCGTCGACGGTGAGCTCGTCGTCGGCGGTGTGGCCGCCGGTGCGCTTGCCGAGCGGTTCGGGACGCCGCTGTACGTGGTGGACGAGGCCGACGCCCGCGCCCGTGCCGCCGAGGTGTGCCGGGCGTTCGACCGGGCCTTCGCCGAGGTGGGGACCGCCGCGAAGGTCTACTACGCGGGCAAGGCGTTCCTCAGCATCGAGGTGGCGCGGTGGATGGATGAGGCCGGCCTGAACATCGACGTCTGCACCGGCGGCGAACTGGCTGTCGCTCTCGCCGCGGGCGTCGATCCCGAGCGGCTGGGCTTCCACGGCAACAACAAGTCGCTCGCCGAGATCGACCAGGCGGTCGGGGCGGGCGTCGGCGCGATCGTCATCGACAGCCTCCAGGAGATCGGCCGCGTCGCCGAGGCCGCCGAGCGCCACGGCGTCCGGCAGAGCGTCCGCCTGCGGGTGAACAGCGGTGTGCACGCGCACACCCACGCCTTCCTCGCGACCGCGCACGAGGACCAGAAGTTCGGCATCGCTCTCGACCGGGCGGTCGACGCGGTCGCCCTGATCCGGTCGCACGGGTCGCTGGACTTCCGCGGACTGCACTGCCACATCGGCTCGCAGATCTTCGGCGCGGACGGCTTCGTCGAGTCCGCGGCGCGTCTCCTGTCGGTTCACAAGGAGCTGTTGTCCGGGGGAGACGTGCCCGAGCTGAACCTCGGCGGCGGATTCGGCATCGCCTACACCGCGGCGGACGATCCTGCGTCGATCGACGAGCTGGCGCGTCGTATCGCCGTGACCGTCCAGACCGGATGCGAGGTGCTCGAGATCCCGACGCCCGTCGTCGCCTTCGAGCCCGGCCGGTCCATCATC
>NZ_JBNDHX010000088.1:0-15587 GCF_056755275.1 Leifsonia sp. HAY1-4F | reverse complement strand
TCGTCACACTGGGGAAGTAGAGGAACGGGTTGTGCTTCACCGCGTAGCGGCTCGTGTTCGCGGTCGTGCAGGGCGCAGGCATCGACTCCGCATACATCCGCCAGCTGTGTCCCGTGCTGTCGAGTTCTTGAGCGATATTGGGCCCGGTGTCGAGGCAGGAGCCGCCCGGAGGGTTGCAGTCGCTCGTGATGCCCGCCGTGGTGCCGCTGGTGAGTGCGAGGTAGTTGGGCAGACTCGGGTGCGCCACCGCCGAGTACTGCTGGGCCTGCGCCCCGGCCTGTGCGAGGGCGTTGACGAATGGTGCGTCCGGGTTCCCGAGCACGGAGGACGCCGGCTTGTTCTCCTCCACGATGACGACCACATGCTGCAGTCGAGCGGGGGTCGGGGGAGCAGGCGGCGCGGCCGCGGGCGAGCGGGATGCGGTCGCTCGGCCGGGGCTCCCGTCCGCGTTCGGCTGCGGCCCGCTCCCGGGGCTCCCGCCCGGGTTCGGCTGCGCCCCGCTCCCGGTGCACGCCGCAAGGGCGAGGAGAAGGAGCACTCCGCCGCCCACGATCGATGGCCGCCTCAGCATTCCGGAACTCATTCCCGGAAGATCTGCACGGCTTCCCGCACGGCGTAGACCACGATGACGAGCCCGGCGACGGGATCCGCCCACCACCATCCGAACACCCCGTTCAGCGCGATCCCGACCAGAACACTGCACGCGAGGATGCCGTCGACGAGAGTCACGCGCCCCTCGGTGATCAGCACCCGGTTGCCCAGGCGCCGACCCACCCGCGCCTTGCCGAAGGCGAGCGCGAACATCGCCGCCGCCGTCGCGGCCGTCCATCCTGCCCCGGCCGGTGTGGGAGCGGCGCGATGACCGGCGACCAGTGCGACGGCCGCCTGGACCAGCAGGTAGACGGCCAGGAGAGCGAAAGCGACACCGATCAACCGGAGCGCCAGCCTCTGCCGCCGCTCATCGACACCGGTCAGCTCCCAGATCACGACGATGCTGGCGAAGATCTCGATGAGACTGTCGAGGCCGAATCCGAGGAGTGCGACGGAGGCACTGGCGTAGGCGAGCACGGCGAGTACGGCCACCCCGACCACGTTCCAGGCGAGCGTGATCGCTTCGAGCCCGATACCCGTCCGGACCAGCCGGCGTCGGGCATCCATCGAGAGCGTCGTGGCGGTCACAGGCGCGCCCTCCTGACGGTGCGGCGCGGGCAGCGGGCGAAGCGGACCAGGCCCTCGATTCGTTCCATGGCTCCAGTCTCCGGGCCTCGGCGCACCGACGACAACATCCCGGCCGAACTGTGGAGAACTCGCAGACGAGCGGCGTCTGTGTGCAACTGTCCGATTGACGCCCGTTCTGAACCCGGCCAACCGGCCGCGGCCGTCCCTCAGCCCCGGGGCGCGTCGCGCTCGACGAGGTAGTGCGCGATCGTCACCCCGGTGCTCGTGCCCTGAGTGCGGAGCTGCCGGAGACGCACCTCCGGACCGCGATCCGGGAACAGCCGCTCTCCCTGGCCGAGAACCAGCAGGTGGACGAAGAGCAGTAGTTCGTCGATCAGCCCGTGCTCCAGGAGCGTCCGGACGAGCTCACCGCTGCCCATGATGCAGAGATCGGCGCCCGGCTCGCGTGTGAGTGCACGGATGCCATCGACGACGGACCCGCTGATCAGGGTGGAGTTCGGCCAGGCCAGAACGGTCTCGGGATTGTGCGAGACGACGTACTTCTGGGCGCTGTTCAGGCCCTCCTTGAAGGGTCCGCCCTCGATGTTCCAGTGTCCGAGCATGTCGTCGTAACTGCGCCGGCCCAGCAGGAGACGCATCCCGCCGGCCTGCACGACGCGCTCACCGAGGACGGCCGCGACCTCATCGTTCACGGCGCCCTGCGCCCACCCGCCGCGCGTGAATCCGCCGCGGGTGTCCTCCTCCGCACGCCCGGGACCCTGGATCACGCCGTCGAGGGTGACGTGGTTCGCGACGTAGATGCTGCTCATGGTGAAGCCCTTCCTGTTCGTCGAAGCCGAGGCACCATCGCCTCACTGACGATACGAACGAGCGCGCCGGAATTCGACACCCGGGACGAGTCCGAATGCAGGCGAGCGGGAGAGCCGGGACTCACTCCACCGGCGTGAGTTCCGGCACCTCGCCTGGCCCGTTCAGGAAGTAGCCAAGGAAGGTCACACCCTCCGAGGTCGCGTCGAATCGGTCGATCACGTGGGGGGCGGCGGGCTCGTAGAACACATCCCCGGCCCTCAGCACGGTCTCGGCTCCGCCATCGACCTGCACGGTCGCCGACCCCTTTTCAATGCTGCCGAAGACCGGCCCGTTGTGCCAGTGGGCGCCGCCTGCGACGCCCGGCTGCAGCGTGATGCGCCGCACTTCGACCGCTGCGGTCGTGATGTCGGGCAGGGCCTGGCGGAGGAGGGTCTCTCGCGTCACCGGTTCAGTCATGCATCCAGCATGCCCCAGCCGGGCGAAGTGCGGATCGCAACGCTCGCGGCACACCGAGAAGGGCCCCGCATTCTCACGATCGGCGCCGCTTCGACTGCACCTTGCCTCCCATCGGGATGGCGTCCGCACCCCGCACCGGGCCGCAACGCACCTGCGCGGTCACGCAGGCAGCCGTGTTCGCATCCATGCGCTGCTGGTTCCAGCCGCTGACGAAGTCGGCGTGTCCGGTCACCGGGGGTCCCTGGGTCGACGGTCCCGTCGAGAGCGTGATCCCGCTCCCGCTGCTGGTGGAGTAGCTGACGTGCAGGACGAGCTGCGGGATGTGGACGGGATGCGACGACGGGCATCCCGCATCCGTCGCGTACACGGCGCCGGAGCGATCGCGGCCGTCGAACGTGTGGCCGTCCCAGCAGTTCGGGAACGTGATCACCAGTCGCAGCTGCGAGCCTGCCGGGCAGTCGTGGGGGAGGGCGGCGCGGTGAGGCCTCGGATCCGACCGCGTCACCGTGCACGTCCAGTCCACCACCGAGGTGCTCTGCGGCGCCGTGGCCGTTTCGTTGCCGGCGATCAGGCTGATGCCCGCGGGCATGCTGACCGTGCTGGATGCGATGGAGGCGGGGGAGCGCCAGTAGAGGAGGGTCCGCGACGGCGTCAGCGCCCGGCCGTTCTGGTAGACGACCGGCGTCCAGTAGGCCGAGGCATCGGCCGTCGTGGTGCAGGTCGTCTGGCCGCCACGCAGACTCGCGGCCGTCGAGGAGGCGGTGACCGCCCGGTTGCCGAAGAAGTCGTGCTGCATCGACATCCCGGTCATCCCCGGCATCATGATGGGGTCGTTCGGGGCCCGGGATGCGGGGGAGCAGGTGTCGGTGAAGATGCCGGGGTTGGAACCGCCGGATGGGAACCCCGCGGTGGAGACGTGTGGTGGCGTCGCCGTGGTGACGGCCGCAGCGGTGACGGCGGCGGTTCCGGCCGCCAGGACGAGGGCTGCAGCCGCGCCGAGAGCGAGAGCCCGGGTGCCGCCGAGGCGGGAGGGGAGGGGACTGCGGCCGGGTGAGCGCCCGGGCGAGCGCCGGGAGAAACGGAGAGAAGCCATACCGCCAAGTGGATGCCCACCCCGTTCGGGCCGTGAGAAGGCACTGTAAAGAAACGGTAAGGCGTGAGGGAAATGCACAGGATGCCGCGCCCGGTCCGCAAGGATGGGAAGGTGAGCGAGGAGAAGGGCCTGGTGCTCGTCGTCGAGGACGAGACGACCATCGCCGACCTCGAACGGCTCTACCTCGGCAACGGCGGGTTCGGCGTCCACGTCGAGACGGACGGCGTCCGAGCCCTCGAGGCGATCGCGCGATTGCGTCCGGCGGCGATCGTGCTGGACATCGGCATCCCGGGGATGGATGGGCTCGAGCTCTGCCGGGCGCTCCGTGCGCGCGGCGACTGGACTCCTGTCGTCTTCGTCACGGCCCGCGATGACGAAGTGGACCGCATCCTGGGCCTGGAGCTCGGTGCGGACGACTACGTCACCAAGCCGTTCTCGCCGCGAGAGCTCGTCGCCCGGGTGCGTGCGCTCATCCGGCGCGGGATGGTGCAGACCGGTCAGGAGCTCCGGCGTGTCGGCGCCATCGGGCTCGACCCGCTGCGGCGGCGCGTGGACGTCGCCGGAACACGCGTCGAGCTGACCGCGACCGAGTTCGAGCTGCTCGAGCACCTGATGTCCCAGCCGGGCCGCGTCTTCACGCGCGAGCAGCTGCTCTCGTCCGTGTGGGGCGTCGCCGACTACAGCAGCAGCCGGACCGTGGATGTGCACGTCGCCCAGCTCCGCCTGAAGCTCGGTGAGGCGGCCGGCTTGATCCGCACCGTCCGCGGTGTCGGCTACAGCGTGGCGGAACCGGATGCGTGAGGCCGCGCCCCGCCGATGGTGGCGTGGGTCGCTGACCGGCCGGATCATGCTCGGCACCTTCGCGGTGAGCCTCATCGCCGTTCTCGTCACCGGGATCGTCGCGCTGCAGGTGGTGCAGACGCTGGCCGAGACGCAGGCCCGCCAGCAATTGAAGGCGCAGGCCAGCGCACTGGTCGAGGCCCGCGCGACCGGCTCGCACGTCGCAGGGGCGCGGCTCGCCGCCCTCGGAGACCGCTTCGCGGTGGTCGACGCGGACGGCACAGTGACGGGGGTCGCGCGGGCGTCGGTCAGCCCGTCGGTGGTGCGGCAGCTGCAGTCTGGTCGGACGGTGTCCGGCACGACGACCCTCGGCGGCAAGGATGCGGTACTGGTGGGCATTCCGACGGCGGACGGCGGCGGAGTGGTCGGCGTTCGCAAGGTCGCGGACATCGCGGCGGGGAATGCGGACCTCATCCGCTGGCTCCTCGTCGCTCTCGCCATCGGACTCGCTGTGGCGACTGTCGCCGGCGTCCTCCTCGCGCGCCTGCTCGGCCGTCCGCTCACCCGGCTCGCCGGAAGCGCGCGTGAGCTGGCAGCGGGCCGGCGTGGTGTCCCGATCGCGGACGAGCCGGTGGTCGAGATCGAGGACATCGCCCAGGCACTGCGGGGACTCGACTCGGCGCTGTCGGTCAGCGAGGACCGCCAGCGCGAGTTCCTGCTGTCGGTGTCGCACGACATCCGCACTCCGCTCACGGCGATCCGCGGCTATGCCGAAGCTTTGGCCGACGGGTTGGTCGCTCCGGAGGAGGTGGACCAGGTCGGGGGCACGCTCTCGGCCGAGTCGGAACGACTTCGGCGGTTCCTCGACGACCTGCTCGAACTCGCACGGCTGGAGGCCGAGGACTTCCCCCTCAACCCCCAGCGCTTCGACGCCCGGGAGACCGTGGAGCGTGCGGTCGCCGCCTGGACCGGCGCCGCCTCCCGAGCAGGCGTGCTCCTGCGCGCGGACGTCCCCGGTGAACCCGTGGAGGTGACCGCCGACGGGATGCGGCTGCGGCAGGTCGTCGACGCCCTGATCGAGAACGCCCTCCGCGTGACTCCCGAGGGTGCACCGATCGTGGTCGCCTTGGAGGGCTCGAACGGCATCCTGCTCGCGGTTCGGGATGGCGGCCCCGGCCTGACAGCGGAGGATGCGGCGGTCGCATTCGAGCGCGGTGCTCTCCACGAGCGCTACCGGGAGGTGCGCGCGGTCGGAACGGGACTCGGCCTCTCCATCGCGCGACGGCTCGTCGCCCGCCTCGGCGGCACCATCACCGTCGGCGCGGCGCCGGAAGGGGGAGCGGCCTTCGTCGTCTCCTTACCGTCCTCTTACATTTCCCCGGCGGAGCGCTGACATGGGGCTGTGACGATGAGGTCATGGATACGAACGACACCCCCGACCCGACCGACCGCCCCGAGACGGACGACGCCGCGGAGACCCTCCGCCTGCCCGTGACCGACCACATTCCCGAGGCGGTCGCGGCGACGGACACCCCTCGCGAATCCTTCCTGCAGCGGCACTCGATCGGCGTCGGCGTGGCGGCGGCCGTCCTGGCCGTCGTCGTGGTCGCCGGCGGAACCGCCTGGGGCGTCTCCGCCGCGGTGGCGAGCACACAGACCACGGCAGGAGCCGTCGTGGCGCCGATGAGCGCGACTCACACGGTCGGACCGCACGCCGGCACGTCCGCCAAGCACAAGCTCCACGGAGCCCGCGGAACCATCACCGCCATCAACGGCGACACGTGGACACTGCACTCGGCCTCAGGCACGACGGTCACCGTGAAGCTGACCTCGACCACGGCCTTCGGCACCAAGAAGACGCCCGCCGCTCGCGAGTCGTTCACAGTGGGCGAGAATGTCGGCGTGCTCGGAAAGCGCTCCGGCGACTCGGTCACCGCCACGCGCATCGTTGCCCTGCCGCTGCACGCGCACAACGCCACCCCGAGCGCGGCGCCGACGCCGAGCACCTGAGGCCGGAACGCAGAGCCGTCGGCGGCTCTGCGCCGCGGGCGCTCAGAGCCGTCGGTCGCTCGGCTCCAGAGCCGGTCGCGGCATGAACGAGTGCCACCGAAGTTTGAGTGTCTCGATCGGCTGCACCACCTGCCGGGCGCGGTCGTGCGCCGGGACGAGTGCGACCGCGATCGCCGTGGTCGCCGGCACCGCGAGAACCAGTCCGATTCCGCTGCAGAGAGTGCGGACCACTTCGGCGGCGAGGTCTTCCTGCGAGAGCAGGCTCACAACCGAGCGGTCGTAGAGGTAGAGGACGATGAGCACTGCCATCGCCGCCCCGGTGTACGCGAACGCGATGGTGTAGATCGTCGAAGCGATGTGGTCCCGGCCGATCCGCATGGCGGCGGCGAAGAGTTGGCGACGCGAGAGATCCGGGGACGCGGCGCGAAGCTCCCAGACCGCCGACGCCTGCGTCACCGTCACATCGTTGAGCACACCGAGCCCCGCGATCACGATCGCGCAGGTGAGCAGCCCGCGGAAGTCGATCTGCGTCACGCCGGCGAGCATCCCGCCCACGTCGCCGGTGACGCCCGTGAGGTGCGTCGTCGTCACGGCCAGCTGAGCGATCCCCGCCGTCATGGCGATCCCGAACAGCGTCCCGACGAGCGCCACGCTCGTCCGGATCGAGGGCCCGTGCGCGAGGTAGAGGACGACGAACATGATCGCCGATCCACCTACGATCGCGACGGCGAGGCCGGGCTTACCGGTCACGAGGGCGGGGAGGACGAACTGGATGAGCATGAACCCGGTGAACCCCAGGGCTACCAACGCCATCAGCCCGCGCAGGAGGCCGATCGCGATGACCACCGCCACGAACACGAGCAACCAGATCGTCAACGACTGGTCACGCACCACGCCGTTGACCGTGATGCCCTGCGTCTCGCTCGGGTCTGCTGCCGTACTTCCACTCTGCTTCCCCTGAGCGGCCGCCTGGGGCGGAACCACCAGTTCCAGCTGGTCGCCGACGTGCAGGCCAGCCGTCGCGTAGGGCCAGAGGATCGGTAGGGCGATGGTTCTCCCGGTGCTCGGGCCGTCGAGGAGCGTGACCTCGGACTGCTGGCAGGCCCGCGTGTCGCCCGCCCCCGTGGATGCGCTCGACGTGGCTGAGAAGTAGCCGGGACATCCGTTGGAAAGTTTCACTATCCTGCCCGTCGGGAAGGTGGTGCCTCTCGGAGCGAACTCGATGCGGGACGACGCGGACGCGGCCTGGGCATGGTCCGGCCACAATGTGAACAGTCCGATCACGGTAGACAACCCCGCCGCGGCCAGGACCACGAGCAGGACGAGGCGTGGGACGCGATCCGTCGGCACCTTCCAGCCGGAACCGCCAGGTGAATGGACGTGGGCGTGCGCCATGGGACCTCCGGTGCGGGACAGAGGATGCCAGGCTAGCGCGGATCCTCTGCGGGTCCCTGGGACCTCCGAATGGATGCGAACAACGGTTCCAGAATCAGCGCCACTTCCTCGCCCTCCGCCCCGTCCAGGGCGGGGAGGTCGAGAAAGTGGCGGGCGATCGTGATGCCGAGGATGCTCGACACGATGAGTTCGGCGCGGAGGTGGGCGTCATCCCTGTCGGAGGCGGCGGCGAGGACGTCGGCCCGGCCCCGCAGGTAGTCGCGCATGACGGCCGCGGCGTCCGGTGAGGTCAGCATCGAACGCATCAAGGCACGGGTCGCCGACGGCAGCTCGCGGAGGCGGACATCGAGCACGTCGGCCAGATGACCGGCGATGTCATTCTCGGCGAGCTCGTGTGCCGGCCGGACCGCCAGCGAGAAGAGCGCCTGCTTGGATCCGTAGTGCTGCAGCACCAGCGACGGGTCGACACCGGCGCGACGCGCGATCCCGCGAATCGTCCCACCATCCATTCCGCGTTCGCCGAATTCTTCCTGCGCCGCGCGGAGGATTTTCTCAGCCGTCGCCTCGCGACGTTGTGCCCGCGTTGTCTGCTGCGCCATCCATCCACTCTACAACCGTTGAGCGTATGGTAGCGTTCCGCTCTACGAATGATGAGTGAATGTATCAGGAGGACGACCATGGGTGATGAGACACGGCTGACGACGGCACACGGATCCGTTCTGGTGATCGGCGCGTCGCGTGGCTTGGGGGAGGCGATCGCCGAGACGTATGCCGGCCGTGGTGCGAAGGTCGTGGGGACCGTCCGCGGGGATGCATCCACGCCGCTGCACGAGTTCGCGGCCCGTCGCGAGGGCTCCGTAGAGATCGAGCACGTCGACATCGACGAGCCCGACGCGCTGGATGCGCTGGCCGAGCGGCTCTCCGGGCGCAGCTTCGACCTCCTCTTCGTGGTGGCGGGGATCTCTCTCGCTCCGATGGAGCAGATCGCCGCGGAGGTCGCCACGGAGGATTTCGTGCGAATGATGGTGACCAACGCCCTGAGCGTCATCCGAACGGTGGAACGACTGCAACACCTCGTGGATCCGACGGGCACGATCGCGGTCATGTCGTCCGGGCAGGGCAGCATCGCGAACAACGGGTCCGCGGGTTTCGAGGTGTATCGGGCGACGAAGTCGGCGCTCAATCAGCTGATGCGCAGCTATTCCGTCCGCCACGCCGTCGACGACCGTGCCCTTCTTCTCCTGGCGCCCGGCTGGGTCAAGACCGAGATGGGCGGCCCGCGCGCGAAGCTGGAAATCGGCGACAGCATCCCGGCCCTCGTGGACACCGTCGAAGCTCAGCGGGCGAAGCCTGGCCTGCAGTACCTCGACCGCAACGGCGCAACCATCCCGTGGTGACGCGACGCAGACGCGCCGGCACTCATCCCAGCCAGCCGGTCCAGGTGAGGATCTCGCGAACGGACGCATCGACCGTCGCTGGATGGGTGACCACCTGGAAGTGCCGGATGCGCTCGTGATCCGACCGCGCGTGGTAGACGTCGACCCACGTGCGCAACGCTTCGGCCCATTCTTCCGTGGGCTCGCGTTCCGTGACGCGTTCTTTCAACACGTCGATCGGTGCGGTCGTTTCGCAGATCAGCAGCGTTGCCCCGGGCATCGCCTCACGGATGAGGTCCACCTCCTGCTCGTCGTTGAAGACCAGCGGGATGATCAGTTTGATGCCCGGGGCGGCCGCCACATAGTTGGGCCAGATGGCACGAAGGTTGTCGCGCGGGAACCACCGGCCGGGGTACGGGTGCACCAGGCTCAGCTCGTCCATGTCGATCACGCCGTGCGCGATGTCAGCGACCCGAAGGGCCTCGGAGAGCGCCCGGGCGAGGGTGCTCTTCCCTGAACCCGGCGAGCCGTGCAGCACAAGTACGTCTGTCACAAGCACCCATTATCGCGCCGGCCCCGGCCGCCGGCCGTCGTATTGCCGGTCGCCGTCGGTGCCGCCTTAGAAGCCCCACCCCCAGCGCACCTGCGTGACGGCCGACGAGTTGTTGTTGCTCAGACTGCTGCCATTGTGGCTTTCCATGGAGTAGTTGTCGCCTGTCTTGAGTCCTGCCCACACGACGGTGCCCATCCCGGCGGAGCGGGCGGTATCCGTGACGGCTGCGAAGTAGGACTGCACGAGCTGGCCGTTGTGGTTGGCGAGGTAGTTGATTCCGGTCGTCATCGGGCCGCCGAACTCGTCGATGATCGTTCGGCTCTGGTACGCGCCGATCCTGCCGTCGAGGTTCGACACCCAGTCCGCCTCCTGCGTGGAGCTCGCCCAGGTGCTGTAGAAGTGCAACGAGAGGATGGTGCCGGTCAGTGAGCTCGCCGCTCCGACGGTGGTGACGTTGTCGTTGTAGCCGGTACCGCTGATGATCACGCGTCCGCGCGGGATGTTCGAGTGAGCCGACAGCCACGACGCGCAGATGGAGATCCACTGGCTGGAGGAGTACCCGAACGGCTCGTTCAGCGGCTCGAAGTACACGTTCGCGTTGCTGCCGTAGTCGTTCACGACGGTGTTCCACATCGTGTTCCAGTCCGTCATGTTCGTGATGGTGCCGGTCGTGTTGCTCTCGGTCCAGGCGCTGAGGATGACATTCATCCCATCGGACAGCGCGGCGTCGATGGCGCCCTTGTACCGACCCCACCAGACCGAATTCACGCCGGGAGGATTGATCGGAAGTCTGACCGTGTTCGCTCCGAGGTTGTTCTTGAACGCCGTGATGTAGCCGTTGGCGATGGAGTGAATCGTGGAGTAGCTATCGCCCGACGCAAGCCCGTCAGGGATGGCCCACCCCGTGTTGTAGTTGTCCCGGGTGTCCGCCCAGTTCACCCCTTTGAACTGAGTGGTCGCCGCCTGCGCGGGAAGGGCGGGTCCCGTCAGTACGGCAGCCACCGCCGCTGCTGCAGCGAGTAGTGCGAGTCGTGACCGCAGCATGCGCGGACGGACTGTGATCGTCATTGATCTCCTTGGATTTTCACTTGTGGGCGCGCCAAAGACGACGGTTTGGAGCGGGAAGTCCGTCCGATCTCATCGTGGCGCTCGATGCGATGTTTACGTCAACATCGTGATCATCTCCGACCGGGATTGTGTTGTCAAGCGCGCGCTTCGGGTGCGCGAATACCGTTAGCCGGAGTTCATAGCGGGGGTCCCGCGGGAGCGCTCCGGACGATCGACCCGTCGACGGCGATACTCGCCGTCGACGGATACGCTTGCGGGATGGACGCCGGGAATGTCGGGGAGCCGCGGGCCGTTACGGTGGGCCGCGTTCGTGGCGTGCGTTGGAAACGCGGGTGGCTGGTCGGTGGCGTAGCGATCGCTGCCTATCTCGCGGCTGTGGTCTTTGGGGCAGTGACGCATCAATCGACCGACGGGACCACTTACGGAACGACGGTTATCGGCAAGCACCATGACGGGCAGGACTGGCAGCTAGACGTGATTTCCGGGCGTCACTCGTGGACGGTCCATGTCGACCACCGCGAGTACGAGTCCTACCAGGTCGGCGACAACTACAACGGCTGACGTCCTGGATGCGTTCCTCCGGTCGGTGGGGAGAGGAGGGTCGTCAGATTTGGAGGCTGCACCGCTGGTTCTGGCACTCTCGCCGTTCGACCCCGGAGTGGTGAGCGTCCAGCTATGGGTGGGTCCTGGGTGCGTGGGTGTCAACCTCAAGCACGAGGTCGGTCTTGCTATCGCCAGGAATCACATTAACGGTGCAATTTCCGAGGATCCACTCGGTGCCAGCGGGTCGATAGCCGAGTGCTGTAAGTCGCGCGATGAGCTTGTTGCCAACCGCGGTCCCGGTCAGTGTGATGTTTGCCTGCATGGTCCAGCCACCAACGCCCAGCGGTGTAAACCCTGTGTTGTCGAACTCACGGGTGACCGTGACGTGACCAATGTCGTCGAGTTGCAGTTGCGACTCCACAACGTGCAACGGATTCTTATACGCGGCGCTGAGGTTCGTCGACAAGTACCAATTGATCAAGATCGTTACTGCCCAAGCCACGAGCGGCAGGAAAAGAGCAATTGCAAGGATCCACACGCTTGCACGCAAGCCTCGAACTCGAGGCGGCCGCTGAGGCGGCAAGGGTGTTTCCGGCCGTGAGTCCATGACTGGTCAAGCTACCAAGCAGGTGCCAGCACTAGCCAGCACCCCATTCGGGACATGCTGGTATCGGCCGTCTCCCTCCTCAGAAGCGCGGAAGGATGACGGCTTGCGCGGCGACCACCTTCTCCCCGTCGTAGGTCAGCGCCGGCGACCCGTACAGCTGGTAGCCCTCGTCGAGGGCGTCGCTGACTCGTTTGCAGAAAGTGGCGTCGTCGGGACCGGTCAGAAGCCGGTACGGCAGGCGCGCTGTGTTGTCTTCACTCATGCCGCCATGCTCGCACATGCCTCGCAAGTGGACGCCCCGAGGCTTATGTAAAGACAACCGAACTCGGGCTCTCGACGGTCGACAGGCAAGAAAAGGCGCCGGGCACCATACCGACGAACCGGTACTGAACATTCCGTTCTGTGACCGGTCCCATACGCTTGTATGTGACCGGTCACAGGGCTATATTGAACCAACTTGAACAAGGGAGTGCAGGTGAAATCAACGATGATTTCTGTTTCCAGGATCGCCACAGGCAGCTTGCTCGCCGGCGTCCTCATCGCCAGCTCGCTCACCGCCGCAGCGCAGGTCGCTTCAGCTGCGACGGTCGCGCCGCCGGCGGCAGTGGACGGCTACCAAACCGCGAACGACGGTGCGATCGCAGCGGTCGACCTCTCAGGGACCTGGGGCTTCACCCCGGTGAGTCCGGCGGCGTCGGCGACGACCATCCAGGTGCCCGGAGGCGGTTGGTATAAGCAGGGCTTCACATCCACGACCGAGGGGATCTACTCGCGTTCGATCACGGTGCCGGACTCCGGCGCGCCGCAGACGGTGCGTCTGGAGCTGGGAGCCGTGAACCATCAGGCGACGGTGGCGATCAACGGCGCCGCCGTGGGCACGAGCACGCAGTCGTTCACCGGAGCAACCTTCGATCTCACGCCGTTCGTGTCGGCCGGCGGGACCTACACGGTCACGGTGGACGTCAAGGGACGCGGCGCTCTTCTGGCTCCATCCGGCAAATATGCCGTGGCTGAAGGTGCCGAGTGGTCCGAGGCAGTGCCGCAGGGCATCTACCGGTCGGCGTTCCTCCGCGTGTATCCGCGTGCGTACGTTTCGGACACCTACGTCACGACATCGGTGGCCAACAACACGGTGAGCTACACGACCACGGTGACGAACACCTCCAGCACCGCGCAGAATGTGACGCTGAGCGGCTCGTTCTCGTCGTGGAACAACTCCGGCTTCACCTATCCGTCGGTTCCGTCGACGAACGTTTCCGTTCCGGCCAACTCTTCCGTGACGACCACCGTCGGTCCTCTCGCGTGGACGGCAGGGGCGGCATCGCTCTGGTGGCCGAACGTGCCCTATACCGCCGGCTATCGCGCGCAGCTCCACGTCCTTGCCCTTCATCTGCAGGGGAGTGGCTTCAGCGGGGATACCCAGACCCGCTTCGGATTCCGGGAGTTCACCTTGCCGGACAATTCGACGAACTACCTCCTCAACGGTGTGCCTGTGAACCTTCGTGGCGACGATCTGCAGGGCGCCGACTTCGACCGGATCGACAACGGCGGCAAGGGCGACGCGTACGACACGCTGCCCGGGTTCCTCCCGCCGGCCGGCGGGAACGGTGGATGGCCGCAGGCTGTGGACAACTACCAGCGACTGAACTACAACATCGTCCGCATCCACCAGGAGCCGGCCTCCCCGTACATGATCGACACTGCTGACGAGCTCGGTCTGATGATCATCGACGAGACGGCCATTCGCGGCTCCGCGAACCGCGAGGACTTCGTCGCCGGACACGACCAGATGGTCAACCACGCCCGGCAGCTGGCCCTTCGTGACCGTCAGCATCCCGCGGTCGTCATGTGGAGCCCGTCCAACGAGGCCAACCTCGCGACCACCGACTCCGAGCAGTTCCAGGAGGATCTCTATCACGCGATCCGCGGAGTGGACCCGACCAGGCCCATTCAGGTGGAGTACGGGACCGGCACGAGCTCCTACCCGGACATGACGACAGCCAACGGATACCCGCAGTACAACGGCGTCGGTCATTATCTCGACGGGTTCTCCACGTACGGCACCACGCTTCCGACCAGCACGACCCACCCGAACGGTGAAGGCGAATACGTCTGGCCCGGCGGCAGCACCCTGAACGGTATGACCCTGTTCGCGACCAGCACCATCGGCAAGCGTGGCAAGGGCGGGGCTGACCTTCGCCCGTACACGCTCCTGTCGGCGTGGGACGGCTTCGTTCCGGGCGTCAAGTCGACCGACTTCACGACAGAAGAGCGGCGGAATCCGCTGTTCGGTGCCGACAACCTGACGGACCCGTGGTCCAACTCGCGAATCCAGCTGATCCAGAAGGCGTTCAACCCGGTCGCAGCGGTCGACCTGCCGTTCTGGGATGCCAGCGGACCTTCGGACAGCAACGGCACGTTCCCCGTTCCGACGAGCGTGCCCGACTACGCTGCGGGGCAGGCGGTCAGTCGCACCGTGACGGTGTTCAACGACACCTTCGCGGGAACCACCGTGGGATTCAGCTGGACCGCGAACGCGAACTCGCCGACCGGTCCGGTGATCGCCTCGGGCTCGAGCAACCTGACGGTCCCGCTCGGTGGCCGCACGAACACCTCGGTGAACTTCACGGCCCCGGCGAGTGGAACGAACGCGTACCTCACATTCACGACCACGAAGAACGGGTCGACGCTGTTCAGCGACTCAACGGAGTACCTCACGACTCTCGGGTCGACGAGCGTGGATGACGCCCAGCTGGGCACGGGCACGAACCAGTTCAGCTACACCGGCAGCTGGCCACACGGCGCGAACGGAGCCGGCCTGTTCAACGGGACGAACTCCTACAGCAGCACGACGGGCGACACGGCGACGATCGCATTCAGCGGCACCTCCATCCAGTACTTCGCGGTGAAGGCTCCCAACCACGGGATCGTCGGAGTGTCGATCGATGGCGGCGCTGAAACCCAGGTCGACCTGTATGCCGCGATTCGGGCGGGGGACCAGCTGGCCTGGACGAGCCCGACGCTGTCCGCAGGCAACCACACGCTGACCATTCGCGTCACGGGCGCCAAGAACGCGAGTTCTACCGGTGCCTACGGCGTGATCGACCGCGTCGTCCTGCCGGCAGCGTCGGCACCGGCGTCGGCGATCGTGGATGACAGCGTTCAGGGCACGGGTGCGAACCAGTTCAACTACACCGGGAGCTGGGGCCACACGTCCGGCGAATCGGGTCCTTACAACGGGACGAACTCGTACAGCAACACCACGGGAGACACCGCCTCCTTCGCGTTCAACGGCACCTCAGTGGCGTACTACGCGGTGAAGGCGTCGAACCACGGGATCGTCGGAGTATCCATCGACGGGGGAGCCGAAACCCTCGTCGACCTCTACGCTTCAGCGCGTGCCGGCAACCAGCTGGTCTGGATGAGTCCCTCCCTGTCAGCGGGCAACCACACCCTGACGGTGCGGGTCACCGGTACGAAGAACGCCAGCTCGGCGGGCACCTACGGAACCATCGACCGCGCGTCGACGGTTGCCCCGGTGCTCGTGGATGACAGCGTCCAGGGCGGCACGGGTGCGAACCAGTTCAACTACACCGGGAGCTGGGGCCACACGTCCGGCGAATCGGGCCCGTACAACGGCACGAACTCGTACAGCAACACCACGGGAGACACCGCCTCCTTCGCGTTCAACGGCACCTCAGTGGCGTACTACGCGGT
>NZ_JBNDHX010000087.1:0-16249 GCF_056755275.1 Leifsonia sp. HAY1-4F | reverse complement strand
CCCCCCCCCCCCCCCCCCCCCCCCCCCCCCCCCTTTCCCAAAAAAAAACCCGCCCCCCCAGATTAGCGAGTGTCTCGTGGGCTCGGAGATGTGTATAAGAGACAGCCCACCGCGCGTCCCACCGTCGAGTACACAAAGATTGCACGCGACACGCCGCTCGAGCGTGCAATCTCCGCGGACTCGACGGTGGGGGGCAAGCAGGACGTCAGGGGCGGGCGCGGACGCGGAGGACGCGGTAGCCCTTGGAGGTGGCGGCGCGGCTCGTGGACAGCTCCGGGAACGTGGTCTGCATCCAGCGGTGGAGGGAGTCGCTGCCCAGGTTCCGCTGGATGACAAGCCACGCATCCGAGCCGGGCTCCAGCCGCGGCAGCCAGCGCTCCAGGATGTTGTGCAGCTCGTTCTTGCCGACCCGGATGGGCGGGTTCGACCAGATCGTCGTGAATCGGACGTCGGCCGGAACATTATCGGGCGTCACGGGGTTTACATTGGTGAGACCGAGCTTCTGCGCATTCCTGCGCACCACATCCAGCGCTCGGGTATTGACATCGACGGCCCAGACGGTCGCGTGAGGGGATTCGAGAGCAAGTGTGAGAGCCAACGGCCCCCAGCCGCAGCCGAGGTCGAGCAACTGACCGCCGGGCGGCGCCGCGGGGACATGGTCCAGCAGCACACGCGTGCCCATATCGACGCGCTCCGGGCTGAAGATCCCGTTGGCCGTCATGAGCTCGTAGCTCTGCCCGGCCAGGCGCGCGGTGAACGGGCGCAGATTCAGCTCGCTCTCGGGCGCCGGGGAAAAGTAGTGATCTCCGCTGGCCATATGCAGACCGTACAGGACACGAACAAACTAGGGTTAACCCGGATCAGGGGAACTGAATGACTGATGACACAGACACCCGCGACCACGCCGCCGACGACGTCGTCGCCCGGGTGCTCGCGACCGAGCAGAACCGTGCGACGGTGACGCTCTTCGGCGGGGACACCTCCCGCGCCCAGGCTCTGCAGGCGGACACGACCGCAGGCGGCCTCCACGACGGCGAGCAGCTGGAGCGCGAGGAGCGCGCTGCTCTCCGCCGCGTCGCCGGCCTCTCGACCGAGCTGCAGGACGTCACCGAGGTCGAGTACCGGCAGCTGCGCCTGGAGAACGTCGTGCTGATCGGCGTCTACTCGCAGGGCTCGCTGCAGGATGCGGAGAACTCGATGCGCGAGCTCGCCGCTCTCGCCGAGACGGCCGGAGCGGCCGTCCTCGACGGACTGCTGCAGCGCCGTCCGCATCCTGACCCGAGCACGTACCTCGGCCGCGGCAAGGCCGAGGAGCTGGCCGGGATCGTCCGGGCGCTGGGCGCCGACACCGTGATCGCCGACACCGAACTGGCGCCGAGCCAGCGCCGCGCGCTGGAGGACGTCGTGAAGGTGAAGGTGATCGACCGCACGGCCGTGATCCTCGACATCTTCAGCCAGCACGCCAAGAGCCGTGAGGGCAAGGCGCAGGTGGAGCTCGCACAGCTCGGGTACCTGCTGCCGCGTCTGCGCGGGTGGGGCGAGTCGATGTCCCGTCAGGCCGGTGGCCAGGTGGGCGGCGCGGGAGCCGGCATGGGATCGCGCGGTCCCGGTGAGACGAAGATCGAGTTGGATCGCCGCCGCATCCACACGCGGATGGCCCGGCTGCGCAAGCAGATCGCGGGGTTCAAGCCGGCCCGCGAGGCGAAGCGCGCGAACCGCAACCGCAACTCGGTGCCGTCGGTCGCGATCGCCGGCTACACCAACGCGGGGAAGTCGAGCCTGCTGAACCGCGTGACGAAGGCCGGCGTGCTGGTCGAGAACGCGCTGTTCGCGACGCTGGATGCGACTGTGCGCCGCTCGGTCACGGCCGACGGCCGCCTGTACACGCTGGCGGACACCGTCGGCTTCGTCCGCAACCTGCCGCACCAGCTGGTGGAGGCGTTCCGCTCGACGCTGGAGGAGGTCGCCGATTCGGACGTCATCCTCCACGTGGTGGACGGCTCGCATCCCGACCCTGCGTCGCAGCTGGCGACGGTGCGCGACGTGATCGGCGAGGTGGGCGCACGGGAGATCCCGGAGATCGTGGTCTTCAACAAGGCCGACCTGATCCCCGCGGACGACCGGCTGGTCCTGCGGGGTCTGGAACCCGGCGCGATCTTCGTGTCGGCGCGCACCGGCGAGGGCGTGGATGAGGTGCTCGCCGCGATCGCGCGGCTGCTGCCCGACCCGTCCCTGCAGGTCGAGCTGGTCGTGCCGTACGACCGCGGCGACCTGATCTCGGCTCTGCACGAGCGCGGCCGGGTCATCTCGACCGAGTACGTCGAGGAGGGTACGCGCGTCACCGCCCGGATCATGCCGGAGTACCACGCGGCGTTCGAACCGTTCGAAGTGACGCCGACAGCATAGGCCGCACGCCGCGGCCAACATGCCCGGCGAGCGGAATCGAGGCCGGACGGGACCGACTGTGTCGAAGGATGACGCGGGCGATTCCGTCCGGCCTCTCCGCTTGCTAGATTGCCAGTCAACCGAAGCGGGCGACCGCTGACGTGGTGCGACAGCCGAGCCCGGCACCCGCCCGTGCGATCCCGCAAGCCTGTGTGCGGGGTGTCCCGTGCCGCTGTCAACCATCCGAGGATTCCATGAGCTGTACCGATGTCCGGTACTCCTTCGAGCTGTACCCTCCGCGCTCTGAGCGCGCGGCCGCGTCGCTTCCCGCGACCATCGACCGCCTGGCTGCCACGCACCCGGACTTCATCTCGGTGACGTACGGTGCCGGCGGCTCCTCGCGCAGCGCATCCCTCGAGGTCCTGCGCTACATCATCGACAACACGGACGTCAGCCCGATGGCGCACCTGACCTGCGTCGGCTCCTCGCATGAGGAGGCCAACCGGCTCATCCGGGAGTTCCTGGATGCCGGCGTCCGGCGCTTCCTCGCCGTGCGGGGCGACCCGCCCGCCGGTCTGCCGGAGGGCGAGGACGGCATCGGCGACATCCGGACGACCGCGGAACTGGTGCAGCTCATCCACCGGGTGCAGGCCGAGCGGTCGCCGTACGGCGAGCTGGTCGTTCCCGAGCTGCGCGCGCAGGCCGTGCTCCAGCACCGGGAGCACGTCCAGATCGCCGTCGCCGCATTCCCGAACGGGCACCCGTCCTCCCACTCCGTGTCGCAGGACATCGACGCGCTGCTCGCCAAGCAGGCCGCCGGCGCGAACCTCGGGATCACACAGCTCTTCTTCCACGCCGAGGACTACCTGCACTTCGCGCAACGTGCGGCCGAGGCCGGCGTCGCGTTTCCCATCCTGCCCGGCATCATGCCCGTCACCAGCCCCGCACGCCTGAAGCGGATGCTCGAGCTGAGCGGCGAGGACCTCCCGAGCGACCTGGCGATCGAGCTGGAGGTCGAGCCGACCGACGAGGGCCGGCGCGAGATCGGCGTCGCCTGGGCCGCTCGCCTCGGCGAGAGGCTGCTTGCGGGCGGTGCTCCCGGCCTCCACCTCTACACGTTCAACCAGCACGAAGCGGTCCTCTCGGTTCTCGACCGCATCGGCGCCCTCCCACCTTCCGACCACCGTGACAGCACCCTCCCCGAGAAATCGGCCACTGAAAAGGAACCAGCATGACCGACAGCACGCGAGCCCCCTTCCCGGCGGGCACGATCATCGGCTACCCGCGCATCGGCCGCCGCCGTGAGCTCAAGAAGGCCGTCGAGGCCTTCTGGGCCGGCAGCATCGGCGCCGACGAGCTGGAGGCGACCGCAGCGCAGCTTCGCGCGACGACGCGGGAGCGCCTGGCCTCGCTCGGCCTCGGCAGGACCGACGCCTCCATCCCCCAGAGCTTCAGCTTCTACGACCAGGTGCTGGATGCGGCCGTCACGGTCGGCGCCGTGCCGTCGCGTTTCGGCGCGCTCGCGGCGGCCGACGGGTCCGTCGATCTGGCGGGCTACTTCACGATCGCCCGCGGCGAGGGAGACAACGCGCCGCTGGAGATGACCAAGTGGTTCGACTCCAACTACCACTACCTGGTGCCGGAGATCGGGCCGGAGACGGACTTCCGCCTCGCCTCCGACCGGATCGTGCGCGAGTTCGAGGAGAGCCGGGCCGCCGGATTCGTCACCCGCCCCGTCGTGGTCGGGCCGGTCACGTTCCTGCTGCTCAGCAAGCCGAGCGACGACGCGCCGGAGGGCTTCCGCCCGCTGTCGCGGCTGGCCGACCTCCTGCCCGTCTACCGCGAGCTCCTCGCCCGCCTGGCCGCCGCCGGCGCGCCGTGGGTGCAGCTGGACGAGCCTGCCCTCGTCAGTGAGAGCATCGACGAGGCTCGGGATGCGGTGCTCGCCGCTGCGCGGACCGCCTACGACCAGCTGGGTGCAGCAGCCGACCGGCCGGCGATCTTCGTCGCAGCGCCCTACAACAGCCTGGACGACGCCCTCCCCGTCCTTGCCGCCACGCCGATCGAGGCGATCTCCCTCGACCTGGTCCGCGGAGCGGTTCCTTCGGGGCTCGACGCGGCCACCGCATCCGCTCTTCGCCAGAAGACGATCGTGGGCGGCGTGATCGACGGCCACAACATCTGGCGAGGCGACCTGGAGGCGGCCTTCGGGACGCTCACCGAGCTCCTTTCGCTCAGCCCCGACGTCGCGGTGTCGACGTCGACGTCGCTGCTGCACGTCCCGCACGATGTGGACGACGAGCCGAACCTGGATGCGCGGCTGACGTCGTGGCTGGCGTTCGCCGACCAGAAGGTGGCCCAGGTCGCCGTGCTCGCGCGCGGCATCGTCGACGGGCACGAGGCGATCCAGGACGAGCTGACCGCGGCGACCGCTGCGCTCGCCGACCGGGCCTCGGCACCGGGCGTGCGCGTTCCGGCGGTTCGCGAGCGCGAGGCCGCGCTGACCCGCGCGGACTTCCGCCGCGGCGACTACGCCTCGCGCCTGGCGGCCCAGGACGAGGCGCTCGGGCTGCCGTTCCTCCCCACGACGACCATCGGGTCGTTCCCGCAGACGCCGGACATCCGCCGCGCACGCGCCCAGCTCGCCAAGGGCCTCATCACCGAGGCCGAGTACCTGGGCCGGATGCGCGAGGAGATCAAGCGCGTCGTGGACCTCCAGGAGGAGATCGGGATCGACGTCATCGTGCACGGCGAGCCCGAGCGCAACGACATGGTGCAGTACTTCGCCGAGAACCTGGACGGCTTCGCGGTCACCCAGAACGGCTGGGTGCAGTCGTACGGCTCCCGCTGCACGCGCCCGTCGATCCTCTGGGGCGACGTGTCGCGCCCGGCGCCCATCACGGTCGACTGGTCGGCGTACACGCAGAGCCTCACCGAGAAGCCGGTGAAGGGGATGCTGACCGGCCCGGTCACGATCCTCGCGTGGTCCTTCGTGCGCGACGACCAGCCGCTCGGCGAGACCGCCCGTCAGGTGGCGCTCGCGCTGCGCGACGAGATCGCCGACCTGGAGCAGGCCGGAATCCGCGTCGTGCAGGTGGACGAGCCCGCGCTCCGCGAGCTGCTGCCCCTGAAGAAGGCCGCGCAGGGCGACTACCTGGAGTGGTCGGTCGGGTCGTTCCGCCTCGCCACGTCCGGTGTCGCCGACGAGACGCAGATCCACACGCACCTCTGCTACTCCGAGTTCGGCGTGGTCATCGACGCGATCCGCAACCTCGACGCCGATGTGACCAGCATCGAGGCGGCGCGGAGCCGCATGGAGGTCGTGCACGACATCCAGAGCTCCGGGTTCGAGCACGGCATCGGGCCGGGCGTGTACGACATCCACTCGCCGCGTGTGCCGTCGGTCGCCGAGGTCACCGAGCTGCTCGAGACCGCGCTGAGCGCGATTCCGGGCCGCCAGCTGTGGGTGAACCCGGACTGCGGGCTGAAGACCCGTGGATACGACGAGACGGTCGCGTCGCTGCGCAACATCATCGAGGCCACGCGGGCCGTGCGCGAGCGCGCGGCGGTCACGGCCTGACAGGTCCTGTCTCAGAACGACGGCGGCCCCGGTACGCGCACAGCGAACCGGGGCCGCCGCCGTGTCAGGATGAGCGCATGGTGCGCATCCCGGACGAGGACTTCGAGCGGATGGTCGGCGACATCTTCGAAGCGCTGCCGGACGACATGGTCGGGCCGCTCGAGAACGTCGCGATCCTGATCGAGGACCAGCCCGCCGGGGCGCGGCCCCGGCTGTTCGGACTGTACAGCGGACGCCCGCTGACGCGCCGGTCGGTGTACGGGTTCGGCGAGCTGCCGGACCGGATCACGCTGTACCGCAACAACCTCGAGGCGTCCGCGGCGACCGAGGAGGAACTGCGGGCGCGCGTCCGGGTGACCCTGGTGCACGAGATCGGGCACTACTTCGGGCTCTCCGACCAACGGCTCGGCGAGCTCGGCTGGGCTTGACGGCTCGGCTGGGTTTGACGGCTCGGCTGGGTTTGACGGCTCGGCTGGGTTTGACGGCTCGGCTGGGCCTGACGGCTCGGCCGGGTTTGAGCTCGCGGCGCCGAGGGCGGGCTCAGACGGCGCGAAGGACCGCCACGACCTTGCCGAGCACCTGAGCGAAGTCGCCCAGAATCGGCTCGAAGTTGGAGTTGCGCGGCAGCAGCCAGGTGTGCCCGTCGCGCTGGCGGAAGACCTTGACGGTCGCCTCCTCGTCGAGCATCGCCGCGACGATGTCCCCGTTCTCCGCCGTGTTCTGAGCGCGGATGACGACCCAGTCGCCGTCGCAGATCGCGGCGTCGATCATCGACTCCCCGACCACCTTGAGCATGAACAGCTCGCCGTTGCCGACCAGCTGGCGGGGGAGGGGGAAGACCTCGTCGACCTGCTGCTCCGCGGTGATGGGGATGCCGGCCGCGATCCGGCCGACCAGGGGCACCATCGCCGCGTCCCCGACGGGCGTCTGGTTCTCGTAGTCGGGGGCCTGGGATGACGAGGAGGGCACGTCGATCAGGATCTCGAGCGCGCGCGGCCGGTTCGGGTCGCGGCGCAGGTAGCCGCTCAGCTCGAGCTGGTTGAGCTGATGGGTCACCGACGACAGCGAGGAGAGTCCGACGGCATCCCCGATCTCGCGCATGCTCGGCGGATAGCCTCGCTGGCTGACCGAGCGCTGGATCACATCGAGGATCGCCAGTTGCTTGTCGCTCAGGTTCTTGCGGCGGCGCGTGCCTCCGCGGGCCTGGTTCTCATTCGACACGGGCGTCCTCTCCTGAATTGGGCCGTCCCCCAGGGGCTCCCCGGCAGGAATGTCGGTGGTCCCTGATCTGATGTTCTCAGACAGTCGAAACTGTATCCGCGTCACGAGAGGAAGACAAACATGTGTTCGAGTGTGTCGCGAACTTCCTGCGGAAATTTCCCACAACAGCGTGTGTTGCGGTTTTCGACATTCGAAGATACATTCGGAACACAGTTTCGCATCCGCGAGTCTGAGGAGGTCACGGTCATGAGCGCAGCACTGATCAGCGATGCAGCACCCACGATGTTCCCGCGGTCCGCGGGAGCAGCGTCGACGGCGTCCTCGCCACGCTTGCACGCCGTCCCGCCGCTGCCCGACACCGCCCGCGTGCGGCTGCGGCTCACGCGACGCGGACGCGCGGTGCTGTCCGCTCTCGTGGCGCTTCCGCTGGTGATCGGCGCGCTCGTGTTCGCGCTGAACGGCGGCGGTGCCGTCGCGACGAGTCAGCAGACGCACGTCAGCTTCCAGTACGTGACGGTGCAGTCCGGCGATTCCCTCTGGTCCGTCGCCGAGCGCGTCGCGCCCAACGCGGACCCGCGGGATGTGATCGCCGACATCGTCTCTCTCAACGGCCTGGACTCGGCGGTCGTCTCGCCCGGGCAGCAGCTCGCCGTCCCGGCGAAGTACGCGCACTAGCCGCCCTGCGTGGCGCCTCCCGTTCTGCCGTCTCGGCTGCGTTCGACCTCGGATCGCCGCGACTCCCGCTGGGCCGGGTAGCAAAGGGAGATAGTTCGGCGGGATCTGGGCTGAGCATCCTCCCTTCGTGGTGCTGACCGCGCCTGGCGACGAAATTTCCTCCCTTTCTGCCGGATCAGTCCGCGCGGTGGGGCGGGTTGAGAACGGAGGAGTTCTCGCTGGGTGACCCGGCAGTAGCCTCGACGGGAGGTGATCGGCGGCCCTTCCACACCAGAAGTCCTCCGATTCCAGCGCATTCCTCGCGTGCGGAGTGCGCGAGCGGTATCACGTGTCGGCACACAGCGTCATGCGGCACGGTGACGTCGTGGGCGCTCAGTACGATTGACGGGTGACTTCCCTCTCCGAGCTGCCGCTCCGGGATGACCTGCGCGGTCGTTCCCCGTACGGCGCTCCGCAGCGTCCGGTGCCCATCGCGCTCAACGTGAACGAGAACACGCATCCGGTGCCCGCGGACGTCGCAGCCGACATCGTCGACCGGATCGTCACGGCGATCGGCGGGGTCAACCGCTACCCCGACCGGGAGTTCACGGAGCTGCGCGAGGCCTTCGCGCGGTACCTGGGCCACGGCCTCACGGCCGCCAACATCTGGGCGGCCAACGGTTCCAACGAGGTGCTGCAGCAGATCCTGCAGGCGTTCGGTGGACCCGGCCGCAGCGTCCTGGGGTTCGCTCCGACCTACTCCATGTACCCGCTGCTCGCCTCGGGCACCGGCACGGAGTACCTCGCCGGAGCGCGCGACGCCGATTACGAGCTCTCGCCCGCAACGGCGGCCGCCGAGATCCGTCGCCTCGACCCGGACATCGTCATCCTGTGCTCGCCCAACAACCCGACGGGTACGCCCCTCAGCCTCGACACGATCGAGGCCGCCTACGACGCCGCGCGCGGCATCGTCGTCGTGGATGAGGCGTACGCCGAGTTCCTGCCCGACGGCGCCGCCTCCGCTCTGACGCTTCTCGAGGGCCGGCCCCGGCTCCTGGTCTCCCGGACGATGAGCAAGGCGTTCGCCTTCGCCGGCGCGCGCGTCGGGTACTTGGCCGCCGACCCTGCCGTCACCGACGCCCTCCGCCTGGTGCGCCTGCCCTACCACCTGTCGGCGCTCACCCAGGCGGCCGCCCTGGGGGCGCTCGCGCACGCGGACGAGATGCTCGCGATGGTCGGCCAGATCCGCGGACAGCGCGACCGGCTCGTCACGGAGCTCGCTCGCCTGGGCTACACGCCGCACCGCAGTGGGAGCAACTTCGTGCTCTTCGGCGGTGTGGACGACCCGCACGGCGTGTTCGAGGCACTCGCCGAGCGCGGCATCCTCATCCGCGACGTCGGCATCCCTCACCACCTCCGGGTGACCGCCGGGACCGAGGAGGAGACGACGGCGTTCCTCGACGCGCTGGCCGCTCTCGGCCGGCCGACGGCTGCGCCCTCCGTCGACGAGGCCCCGGAGCGGGACGTGAACGCCCCGGTAGACTCGGACGCATGACGAATCGCGCCGCCACGGTCACGCGGGAGACGAGCGAGTCGAGCATCGAGCTCAGCCTCGACCTCGACGGCACCGGCACCTCCGACATCCAGACGAGCGTCCCGTTCTTCGACCACCTGCTCACCGCGTTCGCCAAGCACTCGCTGACCGACCTGCGTATCCGCGCGTCCGGCGACACCCACATCGACGTGCACCACACGGTTGAGGACGTCGGCATCGTCCTCGGCCAGGCCATCCTCGAAGCACTCGGCGACAAGGCCGGCATCTCGCGGTACGGCGACGCCCTGGTGCCGTTGGACGAGGCGCTCGTCCAGGCGGTCGTGGACATCTCCGGACGCCCGTACCTGGTGCACAGCGGCGAACCGGCCGGGTTCGAGCTGCACCGGATCGGCGGGCACTTCACCGGTTCGATGGTGCGTCACGTCTTCGAGGCGATCACGTTCAACGCGCGCCTCACGACGCACATCACCGTCGTGGGCGGCCGCGACCCGCACCACATCGCGGAAGCGGAGTTCAAGGCGTTCGCGCGCGCCTTCCGTCAGGCGAAGGCGTACGACCCGCAGGTCACCGGCGTCCCGTCCACCAAGGGCGCGCTGTGACCCTGGGCCGGACGCCGGATGTCGTCGTCTTCGATTACGGGACGGGCAACGTCCACTCGGCGGTCAAGGCCGTGGAGGCGGCGGGCGCGCGGGTAGAGCTGACCGGCAACCGCAAGCGTGCGCAGGAGGCCGACGGGCTGCTGGTACCGGGCGTCGGCGCGTTCGCCGCGGTCACGCAGGCCCTGAGCGCCTCCCACGGCGACGAGGTCATCGACCGGCGCCTCGCCGGAGGCCGTCCGGTGCTCGGCATCTGCGTCGGCATGCAGGTCATGTTCGAGCGCGGAGTGGAGCACGGCGTCGAGACGGAAGGCCTGGGGGAGTGGCCGGGAACGGTCGAGCGGCTCCACGCCGAGGTGGTTCCGCACATGGGCTGGAACACCGTCCGGACGCCTCAGGATTCCGTTCTCTTCGCAGGGCTCGAGGACGAGCGCTTCTACTTCGTCCACTCCTACGCCGCTCAGGCGTGGACGCTGGAGACCACCGCTCCGTTCCCGGAGCCCCGAGTGACCTGGGCCGAGCACGGCTCGCCGTTCATCGCCGCCGTCGAGAACGGGCCGCTGAGCGCCACGCAATTCCACCCCGAGAAGTCCGGCCGCGCCGGCATCCAGCTGCTCCGCAATTGGATCGGCACGCTCTAGCCCCGGGTGCACCCCCTCCGCATGCGCGGACCGACACGAGGAACCATATGACCGATCTTCTCAGCACGCCCCGACTCGTCCTCCTTCCCGCGGTCGATGTGGCCGATGGCCAGGCCGTGCGCCTCACCCAGGGCGAGGCGGGCAGCGAGACCAGCTACGGCGACCCGGTGGATGCCGCCGCCGAGTGGGCGGACGCGGGCGCCGAGTGGATCCACCTCGTCGACCTCGACGCCGCCTTCGGCCGGGGCGAGAACCGCTCTCTGCTGAAGCGCGTCATCCATCAGGTCCACGGGGTGAAGATCGAGCTGTCGGGCGGCATCCGCGACGACGCGTCGCTGGCGCAGGCCCTCGACGCGGGCGCCACCCGCGTCAACCTGGGGACCGCCGCGCTGGAGAACCCGGAGTGGGCGGCCAGTGCGATCAGCGAGTACGGCGAGGCGATCGCTGTGGGACTGGATGTGCGCGGCACCACGCTCGCGGCGCGCGGGTGGACGCGCGAGGGCGGCGACCTCTGGGAGGTGCTCGACCGGCTGGAGGACGCGGGGTGCGCCCGCTACGTCGTCACCGACGTCACCAAGGACGGCACGCTGCGCGGCCCCAACCTCGACCTCCTGCGCCAGGTGCTCGACCGGACGGAGCGTCCCGTCGTCGCGTCGGGTGGCATCTCCAACCTCGACGACATCGCGGCCCTCCGCGAGCTCGTGCCGCTGGGGCTCGAGGGCGCGATCGTCGGGAAGGCGCTCTACGCCGGTGCGTTCACGCTGCCCGAGGCGCTGGATGTCGCCGGGCGGTGACGCGGTGTCGCCGGAGGGTGACGCGCTGCCGGAGGGCGACGCGGTGCCGGAGCGTGACGGGCTGCCGGAGGGCGTGACCGACGCATCAACCCCGGCACCCGGTCCCAGCGACACCGGCGTCGCACGGCTGGCCGGCTTCGCCGCTTCGCTGGCGGACTCCGCGGGCCAGTCGTGGGAGGGCCGGCACTTCGAGGACGCGCCCTTCGCCGACGATGACGGCTCGGCTCCTCCCGTTCTGCTCGGCGCGCTGGCTGCGTTCCGTGCCGGAGAGGCGGGTGCCGAGGCCGTCGTGGACGCTCTGCGCGACGCGCGACTGCTCGTTCCTCTCATGGCGGAGTCGGGCGAGGAGGGCGAGAACGCGGCCGGGATGCTCGTCGACAAGACGCAGGAGCTGTCCATCGTCACCGTGGCGGGCCCGGATGGACGGACGGTGCAACCGGTCTTCACGTCCGTCACCGCGCTGCAGGCCTGGAATCCCGCTGCCCGACCTGTCCCGACCGAGGGGCGGCGGGTGGCGCTCGCCGCCGCGGCGGAGGGCACCGAGCTGATCGTCCTCGACCCGACGTCCGAGACCGAGTTCGTGCTGCGCCGCCCGGCGGTGTGGGCGGTGGCGCAGGGCACCCCCTGGCTGCCGAGCGACCGTGACCCGGCGGTGGCGGAGGCGTTCCGCGCCTCCATCGGCTCCGAGCTCGGCGTTCACGATGTCACGCTCGTCGCGGGAGACCCATCCAGTCGGCTCGCCGGTGAGGAGCTCGTGGTGCGGCTGGCGCTCGCCGCGGGTCTGACGCGCGAGGAGCTGGATGCCATCCTCGCCCGGCTCGCGCAGCGCTGGGCGACGGACGACGTGATCGCGACCCGGGTGGACTCCCTGCGGGTGCAGTTGGTGGCAACCGAAGACTGAGCCCGCGCGTGGCCGCTGCTGACCGCTGTGGCGGCCGTCCCGTCGCGGGTGGCAGCATAAGTGCATGGCTCTGAACATCACCGGCGATCCTGAAGCGGACGCCCTCCTCGACCAGTCGCCGTTCGCTCTGCTGACCGGGATGCTGCTGGATCAGCAGGTGCCCATGGAGACCGCGTTCGCCGGTCCCGCCAAGCTCCGCGACCGGCTCGGGTCGCTCGACCCGGCGACGGTTTCCGGGACGGATCCCGAGCGCCTCGCGGAGGTGATGAAGCAGACGCCTGCGGTGCACCGGTTCCCGGGGTCCATGGCCGCTCGCGTGCAGGCGCTCGCGGCGGCGATCGTCTCGGACTGGGGAGGCGACACGGCGGCGATCTGGACGCAGGGGGACCCCGACGGGGCCGAAGTGCTGCGCCGCCTCAAGGCGCTACCAGGATTCGGCGAGCAGAAGGCCAAGATCTTCCTCGCCCTGCTCGGCAAGCAGAAGGGCCTGAGTGCGGCCGGTTGGCAGGATGCGGCCGGCGACTACGGGACGCCCGGGTATCGCTCGGTGGCGGACATCGTCGACGCCGAATCGCTCACGCGCGTCCGCGAGCACAAGCGTGCGATGAAGGCCGCAGCGAAGGGCCACTGACCACAGGAGGCCGATCGGCTCGCCTCGCGGGCCCGGCCTGTGGACAAGGTCGCCGTGTCGGTGGTCGCCGATAGTCTCGCAGGGCGGGTGACGGGATGGTCGCCCACCACGGCGGTCCGCCGTGCTGAGCTGCCGGCATCGTCCGGGAAAGGAGGTCGCCGTGTTCGTGCTCGACGGGATCATCGTCACGAGTGCCAGCGACCTCACCGAGGCGTCCAAGTGCGAGTTCGCCTTCCTCCGCACGGTCGACGTCAAGCTCGGGCGCCTCGAGAAGACCGAGGTGATCGAGGACCCGATGTATGTGCGGTCGTCGCGGATGGGCGACGAGCACGAGCACCGCATCCTGGAGCGGTACCGCGAGCGGTTCGGCGCGGGCGTCGCCGAGATCGAGCGTCCGCCGCAGCTGACGGGGGAGTCGCTGGCGGAGGCCGTCCGGCGCACGTCCGAGGCATTCGAGCGGGGGGCGCAGGTCGTGTTCCAGGCGACGTTCTTCGACGGATCTTTCGTCGGTTTCGCCGACTTCGTCGTCCGGATGCCCGATGGCCGGTACCGCGTGCAGGATTCCAAGCTCGCACGCAGCGCACGGGTCACGGCGCTGCTGCAGCTGGCCGCCTATGCGGAGCAGCTGCGCGGGATGGGCGTGGATGTCGACGACACGGTCGAGCTGCTGCTCGGCGACGGCTCGGTCAGCGAGCACTCACTGACCGACATCGAGCCGGTGTACCGGAAGAGGCGCGCCCGGCTGCTGTACATCATCCACGAGCACCTCGCCGATGCGGGACCGGTCGCCTGGGGCGATCCGCGATTCACCGTGGACGGCCGCTGCGACACGTGCGACGCCGAGGTGCAGGGGTCGCGGGATGTCCTCCTCGTCGCCGGCATGCGCGTGACGCAGCGCGAGCACCTGCTCGCGGCGGGTATCGCGACGATCGACGCGCTCGCCGCATCCAGTGGAGCGATCGACGGCATCCCCGAGGGGACGCTCGACGGACTGCGGGAGCAGGCGCGGCTGCAGCTGCAGGCGGCGCCCGGGAGCCCGCCGCCGATCCGCGTCTTCAACGCTCCCGTGCTCGCCGTGCTGCCGCAGCCGGATGCCGGCGACATCTTCTTCGACTTCGAAGGCGATCCGCTGTACACCGAGGGAGCGGGCGAACGGTGGAACCTCGACTACCTCTTCGGCCTGGTCGATCAGGAGGAGCGTTTCACTGCCTTCTGGGCGCATGACTTCGCGGCCGAGAGGGTGGCGCTGGAGGCGTTCCTCGCGTTCGTGCGAGACCGCCGGGCGCAGTACCCGGGCATGCACATCTACCACTACGCCGCCTACGAGCAGACGCACCTGCTCGCCCTGGCCGCCCGGCACGGCGTCGGCGAGGAGGAGGTCGACGGCCTGCTCCGCGACAACGTGATGGTCGATCTCTACCCGCTCGTCCGCAAGGCGGTGCGTGTCGGTTCGCGCTCGTACTCGATCAAGAAGCTCGAGCCGCTCTACATGGGCGATGAGCTGCGCGAGAGCGAGGTGACCAACGGCGCCGACTCCATCACCGAGTACGCGAACGCTCGCGACCTTCTCGCTCTCGGCCGGCTGGACGAGGCGCAGCAGCTCCTCGACGACATCGGGCAGTACAACCGCTACGACTGCGTCTCGACCCTGCGCTTGCGCGACTGGCTGATCGCCCGCGCGGTGGAGAACGGCATCCCGATCGGCACGGCGCCGATGGAGGAGACGGAGCTGGCGGCCGAGGAGTCGCCGCTGCGCGCCGGTCTCCTGGCCTTCGCGGGCGACCCGCTCGATCCGGGCCGGAGCGCCGATCGTCGCGCGATGGCACTGGCCGCGGCGGCGATCGACTTCCACCGGCGCGAGCAGAAGAGCTTCTGGCAGTCCCATTTCGCGCGCCTCATCCAGCCCATCGAGGAGTGGGCCGAGACCCGTGACGTCCTGGTCGTCGAGAAGGCCGCCGTGATCCGCGACTGGTATTGCGACGAAGGACAGCGCGTCGAGCGGCGGGAGCTGCTGCTCTCCGGGTCGTGGGGCGCGGGCAGTACGGTCCGGGTCAGTGAGCGCACCGGCCCCTTTCTGCTCTACGAGTACCCGGGCCCGTTCCGGCAGCCGCGCGCACAGCCGGGATCGCGCGCGGCGCGCACGGTCTCAGTGATCGACGCGCTCCCGGACGGATCGATCGTCGTCCGGGAGACGCTTCCGCCCGAGGTCCCGCCGTACAGCGACCTCCCGAGCGCGCTCACGCCGTCCGCTCCGCCGGACTCCCGGAGACTGGGGGAGGCGATCCGCGAGTGGGGCACGGCGCTCTTGATCGCCCGTCACCACGAGACCTGGCCGGTGGATGCGACGATCGACCTGTTGCGGCGCACACCGCCGCGCACACGGTCCGGGGGTCTGACGCCGGAGGATCCCGTGGGCGCGGAGCGATCGGAGATCTTGCGATCGGAGACCTCGGGATCGGAGACCTCGCGATCGGAGACCTCGCGATCGAATCCGAAGAGCGACGACGGCGACGGACGGATCGAGGCCGTCGTGGCGAGCCTCCTCGACCTCGACCGGTCGTACCTCGCCGTCCAGGGGCCGCCCGGAACGGGCAAGTCGTACCTCGGCGCTCACGTCATCGCTCGCCTCGTCGCGGAGCACGGCTGGAAGGTCGGGGTGGTGGCGCAATCGCACGCGGTCGTCGAGAACCTCCTCGACCGCGTGGTGGCTGCCGGGCTCGATGCCTCGATGGTCGGGAAGGCGCCGGGATCCGCCAGCGGGGGACAGAAGGCGGAGGATGCCGGCGCCGACGTCGAGACCGAGGTCACGCATCGTTTCACCTGGCTGCCGGCAAACGGGCACCTCGAGTTCGCCGGCGCTAACGAGGAGCGCGGCTTCGTGCTCGGCGGAACGGCGTGGGACTTCGCCAACGCGGCCCGTGTGCCGCGGGGCAGCCTCGACCTCGTCGTCATCGACGAGGCCGGCCAGTTCTCCCTCGCCTCGACCATCGCGGTCGGCGTCGCTGCGAAGAACCTGCTGCTGCTCGGAGACCCGCAGCAACTGCCGCAGGTCAGCCAGGGGCGGCATCCCGAACCGGTGGACGGCTCGGCGCTCGGATGGGTGAGCGACGGGCACGACGTCCTACCGCCCGAGTACGGGTACTTCCTCGCGGAGACGCGGCGGATGCATCCAGCCCTCGCGGAAGCCGTTTCAGTGCTGTCGTACGAAGGCAAACTCCGGGCCCATGCGTGCGCGTCGGAGCGTGAGTTGAGCGGGGTGACCCCGGGAGTGCATCCCGTGCCGGTCCTCCA